>NZ_JBFUJC010000054.1:0-12468 GCF_056401595.1 Paenisporosarcina sp. P4_E4_2
GACCTGTACGTTCTGACAAGATACCGTTTAATTTTTCACGCAAGAATAAAATACGTTTTGCAGCGATTTCAATTTCAGTCGCTTGCCCTTGTGCTCCACCAAGTGGTTGGTGAATCATGACTTCAGCATTCGGTAAAGCATAACGTTTACCTTTTGTTCCAGCCGCAAGCAAGAATGCGCCCATTGAAGCTGCCATCCCGATACAAATTGTTTGCACGTCCGGTTTGATGAAATGCATTGTGTCAAAAATCGCCATACCCGCCGTGATACTTCCACCTGGGCTGTTGATGTAAATAGAAATATCTTTTTCTGGATCTTCAGCTTCTAGGAAAAGTAATTGTGCCACGATGGAGTTTGCAACATTATCATCAATGCCGCTTCCAAGCATAATCACTCGGTCTTTTAATAAACGTGAGTAGATGTCATAAGCGCGCTCTCCGCGGCTTGTTTGTTCAATAACTGTAGGAATTAAATTCATGGAAATGCCCCCTTCAAGCTTATAATAATTTTCGTACATCCCGAGTATCATCTATTGTACTCGGTTGTTCCTTTATAATATACAAGTTGGTCAAGGAAGGTCAAATATTATGCACAAAAAAGTACAGTTGAAATGTTTGCCTACTATTTGTATAATAGGTAAGTCGCTTGCCCTCGTGGTGCAATGGATAACACGTAAGATTCCGGTTCTTGAGATGGGGGTTCGATTCCCTCCGAGGGCGTCAAAAGGAAACCGTCCCAAACGTTAATAGACGTATGGGACGGTTTTTTTATTTATATTCATTCATTCAGACAATGGATTACTTTAACTTCCACAAAGAATGGAAATCTGCGAGTAACAACCTTTTTTGCATCAGTGGCTTTTCATTACAAAATCATCACCCATTCAAAAACGTGAATTTTTTATTTTTTATCCAAGAGCAACCGTTTTAACACAATTGCAGTTAATCCAATGTCCCGCAGACCATGTAATTTTAATCATTTCTATTTCCCACTTACCTATTAAGATTTTTATCCCATTTTTTAAAAACGTTCGAAAAAACCATGAATAGTCATCGTTTCTTTTATGCCCCACTTATTTAAGATTAAATAGTATTGTAGCTACAACCCATAGTATTCTCGTAAATCTATTGGGACTGAGTAATTTACTAGATTTATCGAAAAGTAGCAATAGTTATTAAGTGAAACATTTTGAACTTGATGAATTTTGTCCATAAAAAAAACCTTCGACAGATCGTCGAAGGTTTTTGATTTTAATTTTCTTTTTGAATCATGGCGATTAGTCCTTCAACCGCCTGTTCTTCATCTGATCCTTCAGCACTGATTGTAAYTGATGATCCTTTGCTGATAGCTAGGCTCATTATGCCCATAATACTTTTTGCATTTACTTTTTTATCGTCTTTTTGCAGATATACATCTGCTTGGTAACGATTTGCTTCTTGCACAAAAAGAGCAGCCTGTCTTGCCTGTAATCCTGATTTCAATTCAACTTGTACTTGATTTTCCGTCATTAGTTCATGCCCCCCAAATCTCTGTTCGTTCATGTATTGTTTTTTATGTTAGCTGAAATGAGTCATTCTCACAACTATCTTTTCACTTTATCAAACGCAACTCCACCGCGAAGTCCGTCAGCAATTTCATCAAGCTTACGTAATCGGTGATTAATGCCAGATTTACTGATTGTACCTGTTGAAACCATTTCGCCAAGCTCTTTAAGCGTGACATCTGTGTACTCAACACGCAATCTTGCTACTTCCCTCAGCTTTTCAGGCAATTGATCAATTCCCATGACATTATCAATATAACGAATATTTTCCACTTGTCGTATGGATGCGCCAATTGTTTTATTGAGATTGGCAGTTTCACAATTGACGAGACGATTTACGCTATTTCGCATATCGCGGACAATGCGGACATCTTCAAATTTCAATAATGCGTGATGAGCTCCGGTAATACTTAAAAAATCCGATATTTTTTCAGCTTCTTTTAAATAAGTCACAAACCCTTTTTTACGTTCAATTGTTTTAGCATTCAATCCAAAGCCATTCATTAAATTAACAAGTGCATCACTATGGTCTTTATATAGCGAATAAACTTCCAAATGGTATGCAGAGGTTTCCGGATTATTGACTGAGCCACCAGCCAGGAATGCACCACGCAAATACGCCCGCTTGCAACAATTCTTTTTAACCAGTTCAGCTGAAATTGTATGATTGAACTGAAAGTCTTCTGTAATGATTTTCAAATCTTCCAGCAAAGCTTTTGACCCATCTCGCACCCGACAAATATATACATTGTTTTTTTTCAAGCGCATCTTTTTTCGTACCAATAGTTCTACTTGGTACGGGTACAATTCTTTCATCAATGTATATAAACGTCTGGCAATCGCTGCATTCTCGGTTTGTACATCCAAACTCAAACTTCGGTTCGCAAATGAAAGCGCACCATTCATGCGGATGAGTGCAGATAGTTCTGCTTTCGCGCAACAAGGTGTTATGTCAGCCTGCGTCATTTCTTTTTTTGTTTCAGATGCAAATGACATATATATTTCCCCCTTTCGAGCGAAAGTTAGATAAATGATTGCTTGATTGCATTTTCCTTATCTTCCGCATAATGGACCAGCCATTCCGCAACTTTGGTTGCGTCATGACGAATGGCTCCATCCTGGATGGTCGCAATATCTTTTTTGACCACTGTTATTCCTAATTGATTTAATCTTGATTCGTCATAACTCACCGGCATAGACTGTTCTTGTGCATAAATTTCTTGAACGGATAATGGAACTTCATCCGTGTTAAGTAAAATCGTCTGAATAAACGGCGCACCCATATGCAACATCAATGCACGGACATGATCAGCCGCTGAATAGTTCAATGTCTCTCCAGCTTGTGTCATCAAGTTGCAAATGTATACGTTTGGTGCCTTCGATTCGAGTATTGCTTTTTGAATTCCTTGAACCAATAAATTGGGCAAAATACTAGTATATAAACTTCCTGGTCCAAATACGAGTAAATCAGCTTTGCAAATTGCTTTAATCGTATCTGGAAGCGGTTCCACATCATTGGGTGTCAGAAAGACACGATGAATGCGTTGATTGTATGTAGGAATCTTTGATTCTCCCGTAACAATGGTCCCGTCGTCCAGTTCTGCATGAAGGGTGATTGTCTGATTCGCCGCTGGCAATACAGTACCATGAACATTTAATACGCGGCTCATTTCCCGAATCGCATGCGAAAAGTCACCAGTTATATCTGTCAACGCTGTTAACATTAAATTACCTAGTGAATGTCCACCTAAATCATCAGATTGACTGAAACGATATTGGAACATTTCTTCAACTAAAGGCTCTACATCTGATAATGCAGCCATTACTTTTCGAATATCTCCCGGAGGCGGAATATCGTAATCGTCGCGGAGTCTGCCTGAGCTGCCTCCATCATCTGCAACTGTAACAATTGCAGTGATATCGACCGGGAATTTCTTTAATCCTCGCAACAACGTGGATAGACCCGTCCCCCCGCCGATTATGACGATTCGTTTCCGGCGTTTGGAACGTGCCATTCCATCAGCCCTTTCTATGTTTAATATCGCGATGCGTAATTACAGTTTGATAATCTTGTTGGAACAATTTCGCATAGTATTCCGTAAGGGTTACGGAACGGTGTTGCCCACCGGTACAACCAAATGCGATGACGAGCTGGCGTTTTCCTTCTCGTTTATATTGAGGAATCATGTAAGTCAGTAAATCAGTCAGTTTTTCAATTAACATTTGGGTTTCCGGCCATTTCAACACATAACCAGATACATCAGAATCCAAGCCGGTTTTCGGACGCAAATCTTCTATATAATAAGGATTTGGCAAGAATCGTACATCAAATACTAAATCCGCATCAATCGGTAAGCCGTGTTTAAAACCGAATGACATGACGTTTACAGTAAATGTAGAGCTTCCTATTGAAGAAAATTCTTCTTGTATTTTTTCACGAAGATCTTTCGGTTTCAGGGTTGAGGTGTTGTATATGAATTGAGCTCTTCCTTTCAACTCAGAAAGCAACAAACGTTCTTTTGCAATCCCCTCTAAAGGTAAGCCTTCAGGGGCTAGCGGATGTGAACGCCGTGTTTCTTTATAGCGTCTGACCAGAGTTTCATCGTCCGCTTCCAGGAATAAAATTTTTGGTGTACATAAATTCCCTTGCGCCATTTCATCGAGAGCACCAATCAACGAATCGAATAAATCTCCGCCACGCATATCCATTACCGCAGCAATCCGATTCATGTCTTTTCCTGATTCCTTCATTAATTTTAAAAACGTCATTAATAAAGCTGGTGGCAAGTTATCGATACAGAAAAACCCTAGATCTTCGAAACTTTGAATGGCAACTGTTTTCCCTGCGCCAGACATGCCGGTAATGATGACCAATTCCGAATCCTGAGTTTGTTTTGATTCCATCATTGCTTCTCTCCCTCATATGACGCTTGTATATCTTGTTTAATCAAATCAAAATCATGGGTGTAAACAAATGTCCCGTATTGAACCCCTTGTCCTGATACAGCAAATTGTAAGTTCGTACGATCTCCTTCTGCCATTGGCAAATGTGCCAAGGCTTCCACAGGATGCCACTCCAAAATTCCTTCTTTTGTTACTTCAAATGGAATACCTTCTAAATCATGCGACACAAATGTAAAGAGCATCCACTCATTTTCGATCTGCTGTTCGTCTTGTACGATCATCGTATAAACGCCTTTTAAATGAGGTTTGACAGGTACGGTGTTGGTTTCCTCTTGAAATTCACGAATGGCCGCGCTGTAAATGGACTCGCCTGCTTCCATTTTCCCGCCAGGGGCTACATACCAATTTCTACGTGGTTTTTTCAATAAAAGAACCTGTTGATCTTTCAAAACAATTAAATTTGCTATACGCTGCACATTCGACACTCCACATCCAAATAAACTCACTTATTCTATTATACAACTTTGAAGGATGGCATATCAAAAAGTATGCAAAAAAGAAAAGCGGAAAGCTCGTCTAGTGACCGGAATGACATAATGGCAAGTTGTTTTCAAGAGTTTTGACCATTGTTATTGAATATCTGACCATTCAGAACCGTTATTGACCACTCAAAAACGTTTTCTGACCGGTTAACTTGATTTTCTGTCCATTTCGAAGCACTTTCTGTCCATACACTTTCAAACACCTTTCCAAACGGCAAAAAAAGAGGCTGTTTCATCGATTTGCACCGAGAAACAGCCTTTCAAAATGTTGCTATAAAAAGGGGGTCAATTTACTATCCTTAATATACACCTTTATTGTTGCAAGGGTATTACAGATGGATTAAAGAATGATTAAAATTAAGCCTTAATGCTTAATTTTTCGTGTAATTCTTCGATATAATGCTGAGCAGCCTGTGCAGCGATACTGCCATCACCTGTTGCCGTTACAATTTGACGCAACGTTTTTTCACGTACATCTCCGGCAGCAAAGATACCAGGGATACTCGTTTCCATTTGTTCGTTTGTTAAGATATACCCCATTTCGTTCAGGATACCTAATTGAGCAAATGGTTTTGTCAATGGAAGCATTCCGATGTAAATAAATACACCGTTCGCTTTAAATTCCTGTTCCGAATCATCTACTGTTGATGCCAATGTCACGCTTCCGACTTTGCCATTTTCATCGTTAATCGATTTCACAGTATGGTTCCAGATGAAGTCGATTTTTTCATTTGCAAACGCACGTTCTTGTAGGATTTTTTGTGCACGAAGTTCATCACGACGGTGAACAATCGTTACTTTGCTAGCAAAACGTGTTAAATACACGCCTTCTTCCACAGCAGAATCTCCGCCTCCTACAACGACTAATTCTTTATTTCTAAAGAATGCGCCATCGCAGACCGCACAGTAGCTTACTCCACGTCCACCCAGTTCAGTTTCGCCTGGAATTCCCATTTTCTTATATTCAGCACCAGTTGTGATGATGATTGAACGGGCTTTATATTCTTTCCCACCCGCTTTAATTGTCTTGAATGCTTCACCATTAGTGATTTCCTGTACATCTCCGTATGCGTACTCCGCACCGAATTTTTTGGCATGTTCAAACATTTTCGTTGAAAGTTCCGGTCCTAAAATATGTTCGAAACCGGGATAGTTTTCAACTTCCTCAGTATTTGCCATTTGGCCACCTGGAATGCCACGTTCAATCATTAAAGTCGATAAATTTCCTCGTGATGTATATACAGCTGCTGTCATACCTGCAGGACCAGCCCCGATAATCACAACATCATAAATTTTTTCTTCAGTCATTAAAAATACCTCCTAAATCCTTCTATCACAAATCGTATAAGATTCATGCAAGTCATTCAACTTTTTTGCTTAAGTATCAAAAAGCGGTAAAAATTGAATAAGTTCATTTACATATTTTGTGATGGTTGGTGTGGTAATCTCATAGCGTTCCGCTAGTGCTTTTTTTGTAATGCCTTGTGAACGTGATGATTGGAACATATAATCCGCAGCGGCCGCTAAAGCCTTAGGGTTTTTAAAAGCATAGCCTTTATCAATACCACGCTCAATTAACACAAACCACATTTGAAAGAGGAATGATCCGTCAATTGTTAACGGGTGATTTTTCCGGTACAGCACTTCTGTTGCTTCGACCGCTCTTAAAAAAGAACGTTCAGCAAGTCGACTAGTTTCAAATTCGTGCCCAAGGGCATGGGCCAACAACCATTTTTCCATCGTAGAGTACGTTTCTACATTTACCCATTCAGGATGAGCGATAATTTCTTGTTTATGTGCAGTCTTACCCAACAAAAACAAACCGAACATTCGCTCACTGCGATACGCATTTTCAAGCTTTTCTACAATAAAATCACGATTGTGCTCCATGCCATCTAAGGATTCGCCTTCTTTTTGGCCAGCCCAAGGTTCCAGTCCGTGTTTTTCGGGATCAATTTGAATCAGTTGTTTCCAGTATTGACGAGCTTCTTTTTCATGTCCCGAAAAGTATGCGGAATGTGACAACCAGAAATAAAAGCCAGGGTCGCCCTCGTATCCGCGTTTTTGAAGTGAACGTAACCATTTATACGCATCTTCATATTTACCAACCAAAGCAAAAGTTGCACCCAGCTTGTAGCGGTGTTCCAGCATATACGGTTGGATTTTCCCAAGTAAATTCAAAAGATAAGAGAGTTCCTGCTCATTTTTTTCGTAATAATGAACGACTGCCAAATTACACAATGCATGCAAATTCCCTGTGTTTTCTTCCAATACTTTATGTAATAAAGCTTTTGCTTGATCGACTTCGCCGATATAAAAATAAGCAAGCGCCAAATTGTTGAATGCAGCCCAGAAATCCGGATTTTCTTCAATAAAATTCTCCAAAACTTCAATTGCCTTCTCAAAGTTTCCTTGTTCCATCATCCGTCTTGCTTTTTCTTGAATGACTAAAATTTCGCTTCCGATATTATCATCTTCAAATAACGGCCAGTCTTCTTGTTCCGAGAAATCAATGATCTCCATCGCTTCCTCAGCGTAAGCTCCCGTCATATCCAATTCAATATACTGTTTGGCATACTTATGGGCATCCGAAAGAAAACCGAGATGAGCATTGACTTCGGCCAAGAAGAAAACAATTTCACTTTCATTTGGATCAAGACTGTACGCACTTTGCAATAATTCAAGGGCATGGTCGTATTTTTCCACTTCCATTTCCACAATTGCGTATTGCATTAAAATAAGCGGATCATCAGGACTCAGTTCCGCTGCACGTCTCAAATATTTATGCGCTTTTTCAAAATGCTCACGATTCAGAGCTACTAACGCTTTTTGATAATAATATTCGCCTGTAGGAATAAACGAGACGATGTTTTCATTCGCGAGTTGTTTGTGTTTTTTCTCCAATTAATGCCTCCGAAAAAATAAAAAGGAACACAACAGGTCCCTTTTCAGTATCTCTCTATTATAGCACATTGGCTTATGATTTACTCTCATGTCGTTTCTGTAAAACTTCCAACACATCATACAAATTTACTTTTTGTTCTTGAAGCAAGACTAATAAGTGATAGATCAAGTCAGCCGCTTCCCATTGCAATTCTTCGGCATCACGGTTTTTTGCGGCAATTACGACTTCTGTCGCTTCTTCCCCGATTTTCTTGCCGATTTTGTCCACGCCTTTTTCAAATAAGTAGGTCGTATAGGCACCTTTTGGCATAGACTTTTCACGTTGTTGGATGACTTGTACCAAATCTGCTAAAATCCCGAAACTGCCGACAGTTTGTCCTGGAGAGAGGATGTCTTTATGAAAACAAGTGGCTTCACCCGTATGACAAGCAGGGCCTTTTGGCAACACTTCCACCACTAATGCATCTTCATCACAGTCTGTTCGGATGGCTACTACTTGTTGCGTGTTACCACTCGTTGCACCTTTATGCCATAGTTCTTGTCTCGAACGACTGAAGAACCATGTTTCTTTCGTTTCAATTGTTTTTTCCATTGATTGACGATTCATATAAGCGACCGTCAACACTTCTTTTGTTTGTGCATGTTGAACAACAACCGGTATCAGTCCTTGCTCATCAAATTGAATGGTTTCCAATACGTTTTTTGTCATCTGACTGACACTCCCTTCTCTCGCAGTACACTTTTCACTTCTGCTACACTTGTCTCTTTATAATGAAAAATGGAAGCCGCCAATGCCGCATCTACATCCACTTCATTGAATACATCATAAAAGTGTTGGGCATTTCCCGCTCCACCACTTGCGATAACCGGAACAATTACAGCCTCCCGAACCGCTTTCGTTAACGCCAAATCAAAACCACTTTTTTCACCATCTTTRTTCATGGACGTCAGGAGAATTTCTCCTGCACCTAATCGCGTGGCTTCTTGTGCCCATTTAACTGCTGTCCATTGTGTTAGCCGTCGACCACCATGCGTATAAACCATCCACGTCCCGTCACCTTCTGACCATTTTGCATCAATAGCGACTACAATGCATTGTGAACCGAAATATGCCGCACCTTCAGCAATCAATTCGGGACGTTCAAGTGCAGATGTATTGACGGATACTTTATCTGCACCTGCCCGCAGTATGTTTTTCATATCATCCAGTGTTCGGATTCCGCCTCCAACGGTAAAAGGAATAGCCAGTTCAACGGCAGTTTGACGTACGACATCAATCATCGTCTCTTTTCCTTCATGCGAAGCCGATATATCCAAAAATACTAACTCATCTGCCCCTTGCTCATCATAAAATTTTGCAAGTTCGACCGGATCTCCTGCATCTCGTAATGAAACAAATTGAACCCCTTTTACCACTCGTCCTTCTTTGACATCCAAACATGGAATAATTCGTTTTGTTAACATGAAGCCACCTCACGCAATGCTTCCGGTAACGTGAAGCGATTTTCATAAAGTGCTTTACCAATAATCACGCCACCGATTTTTGAACCTGCGGCTGCTTTTGCAACTTTCTTTACGTCTGAAAGTGAACTAATGCCCCCAGAAACAATCACTTCTGCTCCCGTAGCTTCGGCAAGAAGTTCATTCGCAAGAATATTAGGTCCACTTAATGTTCCGTCCGTTGCTATATCCGTAAAAATAAAGGTTTTCGCACCATGAGTTGCAAAATATTGCCCTACTTCAATCGCGGATTTTGAGGAAGTTTCCAACCATCCATGTGTAGCAACCATGCCATCTTTTGCATCAAGGCCTATAACTATTTTCTCTGCACCGAACTTTTGAATCATCGAGACCGCTAGCTCGGGTTGCTGAATAGCCAAGCTTCCGATAATGACTCGTGCCACACCATTATCCAGATAATATTTCACATCTTCTTCAGTGCGTATTCCTCCGCCAATTTGTACATTCACACCAAGCTCAGTAGCCGCACGGATTACATCTTTATCGTGAATTCGTTTTCCATCTTTCGCGCCGTCCAAATCTACCATGTGAATCCACTTTGCTCCTTGGCATGCAAACGTTTTTGCCATTTCAAAAGGAGATTCCGCATAAACCGTCTCTTGATTATAATCTCCTTTAAATAAGCGCACACATTTGCCTCCAAGCATGTCAATCGCAGGGTATAATTCAATCACTTTCATATTTGTTCACTCCTTTTTTTTACTAGACCGACCCATTTTTCCAACAAGTACTTTCCGAAAGGTCCAGACTTTTCAGGGTGAAACTGCATACCAGTAATTGAGTCTTTCTGGACAAGTCCAGGAACAAACTGACCTGCATATGCACTGCTTGCCAGAACTTCTTTTTGCATTGTATTTTGTGCCAAATAGGAATGGACAAAGTAGACATGAGTTGAATCTTCTTTATCGAGACCTTCCAGCCAATCTGGTTGATGTGTAAAAGATAATGGATTCCATCCCATATGAGGAATTCGGATACGTTTTTGTTCTGCATCCAGTTGTTCAAATTTCTGAATATGACCCGTTAATATACCTAAACCTTCCGTCCATCCATTTTCTGTACTATCTTCATATAGAAGCTGCATGCCYAGACATATGCCAAGTAACGGTTTGTTGGTGTTCTCGATTTGTTTAATATATTGATCCAAGCCAGACTCACGCAGACGACTCATGGCATCTGGAAATGCCCCCACACCTGGTAAAACATAACCATCCATTTGATTTAAGATGTTTGTATCTGCCGTTATGGAAACTTCACAACCTAGTCGAAGCAGCGCTTGTTCAACACTATACAAATTGCCCATGCCRTAATCGATTACACCAATTTTCATGTTAATAATCCTTTCGTGGATGGCACTCCTTTGACACGCGGATCAATGGATACCGCTTCATCGAGCGCTCTTGCCAAAGCTTTGAATATGGCTTCAATCATGTGGTGTGTATTGTGGCCATAGTGAAGGATTACATGAACATTCATCCGTGCTTCGAGAGTGAATTTCCATAAAAATTCATGGACAAGTTCCGTATCGAAATTTCCTACTTTTTCTTTAGGGAATGTCGCTCTGAATTCAAGGTGAGGACGGTTTGAACAATCCACAATCACTTGCGCCAGTGCATCATCCATTGGTACAAATGCATTACCGTATCGTCGTATCCCTTTTTTGTCACCTAACGCTTCTTTGACAACTTGCCCGAGTACAATCCCGATATCTTCAGTTGTATGATGATCATCAATATGTGTATCACCAGACGCTTGAATGGTCGCATTAAAGAATCCATGTTTCACAAATAAATCAAGCATATGATCCATAAAAGGGACGCCTGTATCAATCGTGGCCTGTCCTTCTCCGTCCAGTTGCATCGTAACTTTAACTTGTGTTTCGTTCGTTTTTCTATTAATCGTTGCTTCGCGTGTCATGATTGATTCATCCCCTTTTTCCATCCTCTTGATTCTACAGCTCTTGCATGGGCTTCTAACCCTTCCATTCTCGCCAGTCTTGCTATTTTGTCTGCATGTTGTTGCCATGTTTCTTCTGTGTAAAAAATGATGCTTGTCTTTTTGATAAAATCATCCACCGATAATGGACTGGAGAACCGAGCAGTGCTGTTTGTCGGCAAAACATGATTGGTCCCTGCAAAGTAGTCACCAATTGGTTCCGAACTGTATCGACCGATAAAAATCGCACCYGCATGTCGCACTTGTTGTGCAACTTCATGAGGATTGATTGTCATGATTTCCAAATGCTCCGGTGCCAATTTATTTACAGCTTTAATAATATCCAGCATTGTTTCTGCAACATAAATTTTCCCGAACTTTTCAATAGCTGCCCGTGCAATCTTCTCACGCGGGAGCGTTCGCAATTGTTTCTCCACTTCTATTGCAACTTCCTGAGCAAATACATTGCTCGTCGTCAGTAAAATCGGACAAGCCATCGGATCATGTTCAGCTTGCGATAATAAATCGGCGGCGATTTCGTCCGCATATGCAGTATCATCTGCGATGATGGCAATTTCACTCGGTCCTGCAATCATATCAATAGCCACTTCACCAAACACTTCCCGTTTGGCCAATGCAACAAACACATTACCTGGACCTGTTATTTTATCTACAGGTGCAATGGATTCGGTACCATATGCAAGAGCGGCGATTGCCTGAGCTCCACCCATTTTATAAATTTCTTCAATTCCTAAAATCGAAGCCGCAACCAATACTGCGTCTGGTAGTGCTCCTTTATCGTTTGGAGGTGACACAATGACAATTCGTTCAACACCAGCCACTTGTGCCGGAATGACATTCATTAATACCGATGACGGATAAGCAGCGGAACCACCTGGCACGTACAAACCAACTGCATCCAATGGACTTACTCGTTGTCCAATAAATGAGCCATTTTTGACGTCAACTTCATAAGATGACCGTTTTTGCATTTCATGAAAAAGGCGGATATTTTTTGCCGCTTCTTCCAAATCATTTTTAAGTTCTTCATCAAAATTGGCGAGTGCTTGTTGAATTTCATCCATCGAAACACTAAATTCACTTAGTTTGATTCCGTCC
>NZ_JBFUJC010000055.1:0-12458 GCF_056401595.1 Paenisporosarcina sp. P4_E4_2
CAAGTGAGTGTACTTGAAACAGGACGTTCAGTCTATTCAAACCTTGCTGACGGGAAGTATTCGTTAATTCATGGCATAGGTACATTTACTACGAAAGCAGAAGCTTACGGATTCCAATCTAAAGAACAAACCGTTCAAATCGAGGCGGATAAATCGACACAAGCGAATTTCATATTAGAAGAACTGCCAAAAGCAACGGTTAGTGGTACAATTACAGACAAATCAACAGGTGATGGAATCGAAGGAGTGAAATTACTTCTCCTTGAAGATGCAAATATCACACCTGTAGTGACAGATGTAAATGGTAACTATTCCATCACTGCTTATGAGGGGGACTATACGCTTGTAGTGTTTGCACGAGGTTACGGTGGTCAGAGAACTACCATTTCAATCGGCAACGATACGGCACTGGATCTTGAGCTTGAGCCGTATTATACGTACCCAGGTGGGGAAATTGGCTATGATGATGGAACAGAAGAAAATGCATATGCGTTTTTTGCAGCTGGAAATGCTTGGGGAGTGAAAATGACTCTTCCTGCTGGAAAAGAATCTGCAATCGTATCCGATGGCATCTTCCGCTTCTCGGATGAGAGTTGGCCTAGACCTGGTGGAACTGCTTTTGCAGTAGAGGTGTGGGATGCAACAGGTGCAGATGGTGCACCCGGTAAGAAACTGGCTGGTCCATTTAGCGCGAAAGCAAAACGTGACGGTACATGGACAGTCGTTGATTTGACAGAATACAATATTGAAGTTGATAGCGATTTCTACATGGTCTATGTTCAGACGCAGGGTAGAACGAATGCACCTGGACTTGCGTCAGATACAAATACCCGGAACTCTAACCGAAACTATCAATTTGATGCAGGTTCATGGACACCTTCACTTACAAGCGAAGGAAACTTCATGATCCGTGCACGTGTCATATATGAAGTGATTGAACCGGTTATTACATCTCCAGTACAAGGCTTTAGTACTAATGAAAAAAAAGGGGTAATCGAAGGAGTAGCGTCCACAACGACGACAATCCAATTGATGAATAACGGAAAAGAGGCAGGTTCTACTTTAGTTGGTGATGATGGAAAATTCGCTATCCCTATGGAATTTGTTGAAGGTGCAAATGAGATGATCGCTGTGTCGAAGATGGGTGGTAAAGTAACAGGTAAATCTGCGCCAGTTACAATCACGCTTGACACGATCAATCCTAAACTGACACTCGACAATCCGAAAAACGGAGATAAGACGAATCGTGAAACGGTGACAGTCGAAGGGACGGTTTCAGATGTCAACCTCAAATCAGTCCAAGTGAATGGTTTTGAGGCAGCAATTGTTGATGGCAAGTATTCGAAGCGGATTTTGCTTGATAATGGTGTGAACGAAATTACAGTTGTCGCAACCGATATTGCGAACAATCAAGTTTCAAAGACAGTAACAGTAACAGCAAAATTCAAGCACAAACTATCGAAACCTTAATACCGAACAAAGATCTTCATTTAATTACTGGTAAGATTGTGAAAATTGAGTTTGATAGTGAGCCAGGGCATAAGGCCAAGCTTTACCTTTTAGTAGGTTATCAAATAGCAATTAAATCCAATATCTTTCAAAATGGCTTTTTTGATCAAGGAATCTCATATTTTGCTTTCTAAATATGAGATTCTTTTTTATGTTATTTCATCATTTAATATAATAGGGCAATTTATTGCAAGACCCTAAAGGAGCTGATTATTTGATCACCATTTTAGAAAACATAAAGGAATTAACTTCTATATTAATATTCATTTCCAGCATTATTTATCGTAGGCAACTTAAGCTAACTAAGTGGAAAAGAAAACTTTCTAAAGGCGAAATGACAATGTATATAATTACTTCAATTGCAATTCCTTTTTACGGAATTACTTATTTTATTCTTCTATTGGGAACATAAATTGCGTTGTTTTATCCAGTTAAATTATTCCCTTTTGTTCAAGCCTTCTCACAAAATCCTCTATTATAAAATCAATGTTTGTAGCACTCTTTTATCAAAGTCCCAATTTCTAAATTCAGTTTGTTTTTTGTTGTAATGATAAACAGCAGTACAGTCGCACCATACTATAAGAAATCACAGGGGAATTATTTCTTGTTATTCTTGTTGTTTTCCTACTGGTTGGTTCCAGATATGCAATCGCTTTAGCTTTGGGTCACTTATTATGGAAACTCATATTGTTACGACTCTTGTTTTTATAATCTTCCGATTGGTATTATTATTGCAAACACTTTTTTCCCTGCAAAAGTTGCCATGCCCGTTGTGTTTTGTATGCTTTTTCAACAAATATTAGGTTTTCTGTTTAGKAAAGTGGTAGAAAAATATCAAGATACATAATTCGAAATCTGCAACTACTTTTAGTTAGTGGGTTGTGGAGACCAACAGATCGGATGCTTGAAGAACTACTAACCAAACATGATAGAGAGACGAGGTGAGTTCCATTGAAGTCCATTTTTATTGGTATTTGTGCTGCCTTCTTTTTTGCATTTACATTTATTTTTAATGCATCCATGGAGTTGTCTGGCGGGAGTTGGATATGGAGTGCCTCACTTCGGTACATTTTTATGATTCCATTTCTTTTGACTATTGTACTAATGAGAAGAAATCTATTAGCACTAATAAAAGAAATGCAAAAACAACCAGGAAAATGGATATTATGGAGCTTCGTTGGCTTTGTTTTATTTTACGCACCTTTATGTTATGCAGCTGCGTATTCACCTGGTTGGCTGATTGCTGGTACATGGCAAATTACGATCATTTCAGGTGCATTACTTGCACCGTTATTTTTTGAAACAATACAAACCAAGAATGGACCTTTACAGATTAGAAGGAAAGTTGCCTTTAGGGGTCTTTTCATGTCAATGATTATTCTGTTAGGTATTGTTCTAATGCAAATGGAACATGCCAAGCAACTTTCATTAGAAAATCTATTATTGGGAGTTGTCCCCATTCTAATCGCATCATTTGCCTATCCTTTAGGGAATCGCAAAATGATGGATGTATGTGAAGGGCGATTAGATGCATATCAACGAGTATTAGGAATGACGTTAGCAAGTCTACCATTTTGGCTTTTGCTTTCTTTGTATGGCTTTTTTACGGAAGGATTACCAAGTGGAGGACAAAGCTTTCAATCGTTATTGGTAGCTCTTTTTTCAGGCGTCATTGCCACGGTCTTATTTTTTATGGCTACTGATTTGGTAAGAGGAAATATGCAAAAGTTAGCTGCAGTTGAAGCAACACAATCAATGGAAGTGATATTTGCATTAGCTGGTGAACTAATATTTCTATCTATACCACTTCCTTCTCCAATTTCCTGGGTCGGTATTTTTATCGTCATCATTGGAATGATATTGCATAGTTATGTTTCAAATAAAAGAGTGGAAAATAATCTTAATCATTCATTGAACGAAAATTAAATAATAGTTGCGGTGTTGAAAGTAGGCATTGCTTTTTTACTAAAGGGCGTAGATCCGTGACGAGTATGATCGCGGTTATCGCTAGTCTATGCTACTTGGTTATGATTCCAATCTTCGCTCTGGAAAATGATGTTGTTTTAATAGAGATATAAAAAGATAAAACAAAGCAGGGAGAACAATCACCATTCCAATGATCAGGTATGTTAGACGGGTGCTGATATCCCATAATGCAGATGAGGCAAACACGATTCCTAGAGGCATTGTTATCCTAAATAAAAACAGGCGAACTGCACTAAGTTGCGTTAAGCGTTCTCGAGGGGCCTCTCGCTGAAAAATAGCGGCACTTTGAGCATTAAAAAGAGGGAATAACATTCCACCGATTAGTTCACATATCCATGCAAGGGGTACTGAATGGACAAAAAACAAGAGAATAAATGATAGACCTCCTCCAAACAAACCAAGGTACATCGTAAAAACCGTTTTCGGTATTTTAGTAAGAATTAACATTCCAATAACATAACCAATAGGAAAAGCTCCTTTGAAAATAGCATATTCCCAATCCTGTCCTTCAAGTTCACCTTGTATAAAAGGAACACTTAAAACCATTGTTGCCCCTACAGCAAATTGGACTGTCGAAGAAAGAAGCGTTAGTCGTAAAAGATTTGGGTATTTAAAAAAAGTTCGATAACCTTCTTTCAGTTCAGTCCACCAAAACTTTTTTGTCCACGTGGCGACCGTTTTCTGGCTTGACTGTGGTATTTGCGAAAGCGCCAAGAAACTAGCCAAAAACAGTATCGAAGAGATTCCATAGATGTATTCCATAGGAATGAACAACAATAATAATGAAGTTACACCTGGAGCAATAATAATCATGAGTCGCAGTGTGGTGTCCAATAATCCATTTGCATCAACAAGCTCGTCGTCTTTGCAAATATCAGGTATGAGAGCAAATGAAAGACTGGCGTAGATGGGTTGCATCAATCCCAAAATGCACTGTAGTAAAACTAATCCAACCATAATTCCAAAATCAGAATCCATTAAGTAACCAGCTAGTGGTAAAAAGTAAGCACTGGCACGAATCAACTGGATGTTTCGAAGCATTTTCTCTTTCACAACGTGGTTCAGTAATGGAGCACTAAGTCCTTGAAGTATTAATGAAGGAATAAAGTAGACTAGCCAAATTGCCGCCATCCATTCCTTTGAACCAGTTAATTCATAAAGCAGCAAACCATTAATTATCCCCCCAGCTGCTCCTCCAAATTCTGATACGACTTCACCTAACCAAAGTGATTTAAATGATTTAGAGTACTTTTTTATATTGGGTTCCCAAGGTATTGAGTTAGACGTTCAGAAAAAGCGTTAATTCGGGTCATATTTGCCTTATAGATTCCTTTATCAACCTGAATAAATTTTGCTGCTTTTAATAATGAGAGCTGATGGTGGAGAGTGGTTTTAGAGATGCTGAACTGTAAACTTAAATCTTGTAGTGATGAAGATTCTTTTACCAACTGATAAAGAATTTTCAACCGAACTTCATCTCCTAATGCTTTGTGTCCCCGAATGAGTTCTGCCGAAGGAACTCCAGGCTCCGTCAAATACTCTTCTTTTAAAGGATAGAAATATAATTTTGTGTCAGGCGTACGGACTTCTAGGGTCCATGGGCGATAAATTACCTGCGGAATCAATTTAACTGTCCAAACAGAAGGTTCCGGAAAATACCATACTCCACCCGTAATTAATTCGATTGTTTCGATAGGGTTGTTCTTATCTAGTGAATTATATTGCTTCTCCTCAAAATCTAAGGTTCGAATCCACTTTTCCCATTTTTCATTCTGGCGTATCCAGGTGTACCAATCAGTCATAAGGTTGATGAATAAAGTGCAAATTTCTTGATATGAATAAGAACCAAGATGACGGATGTATTCACCGAGATAGGCATGGTCATCAAAATAGGACGCATAAGACTCAAATGAATCGCCTTGTTTGTATTGTGCAGAAATCTCTCTACGCATTGGTTCCATCTCTCGATCCTTATAAGGCAAAACCGTTTCATAAAATTCATTTGGATTCATTTCTGAAAGCTGGAGAGAAAAATCGGTTATAGATTTTGCAGAAAACCTTTCTTGAAGCAAGATTAATCCATACCATAAATTAGTTCTTTCTATTTCATCTAAATACTTGAGGAGAATTTCAGACATGGAATCCAGATTGGACTCCCACATTTCGTCGAACTCRAAAGTATGTCTTAGTTGCGTGTGGGTAAAACCAGTAATTCCAAGAATCACCTCCCATACTTGTGAAGATTCTACTTCTATCGAGATAGTTTCTATTGGTTGCGAGGAATAATGAAAATTCATCCGAGTGCCTCCTTCATCTATGAATGTATTCTATAATAATGGAATTATAAATTCAATAATTTCCGAATTATTTAATAAATATATTACAACTAACTTTCTTAAAACTCTTACTTATTAGTTGATATTCAGTCAAAGGGGTAGATTTCCATTCAAAAGTCGTAGATGATATTCAAACTAATGGAGGGTGCAGACAATATTTGGAATGGTACAATTTATTTAAGACTAATGAAGAAAGAACGTGGTTATATGAATAGAGGGCTTTATTTGGCTTACGTATGTGCGGGTATAAATGCAGTAATAGTGGGTTTATCTTTCTTATTCACAAAAACGGCTATTAATATTTCTAACCCAATAGATACCTTAGCCTTCCGTTTTACTTTTGCTTTCATAACGGTATTGTTATTAGTAATATTTAAAATTGTAAAGGTAGATTTAAGGATAAAGTCATATTATAAATTAATACCATTAACCCTGTTTTATCCGACTTTTTTCTTTACTTTTCAAGCGTTTGGCCTTGAATCTGTACCTTCATCAGAAGCCGGGATACTTTTTGCAACCATACCAATTTTAACGACAATTTTGGCTTCATTTTTTCTAAAAGAACAAACATCAGCTTATCAAAAGCTTTCTATTTTAACCTCGGTCTTTGGTGTTTTTTATATCTTTTCGATGAAAGGCGGCACTGTTTCCATCTCAAATTGGGTAGGTATTTCATTGCTGATGATTTCGTGTATATCGCTATCAGGTTATACAGTAATGGCTCGTTCTTTATTGAAAACTTTTAAACCGTTAGATGTAACATTTTTTATGTTAGGGATAGGTTTCTTCTTTTTTAACACTATTGCAATTTATCAACATATATTAAATAAGAGCTTACAATCTATGTTTATCCCTTTGACTAACTTAAACTTTGTTGTTTCTATTTTATTTCTTGGGATTCTTGCATCTTTCGTAACGTCATTATTATCTAATTTTATTCTCTCAAAAATATCAGCGTCCCAAATGAGTGTCTTCTCCAATATGTCTACTGTAGTCTCTATTATTGCTGGAGGAGTAATATTAAATGAAAAAATATATCTATTTCATATAGTGGGCTCAGCTCTTATAATTATTGGAGTTATTGGAACCAATTTGTTGAAAGATAAGCATATTCTCAAACGGACAGTTACTTGAATTCCATAGCACTTCTCGCGATAGAGAATTAAATCTACTCATTATAGAGTAAATCTTTTATATGTATATTAAAATGTATCATAAAGTTTCTTTGGGAATTTTGAAGTTCATATAGTTGAGCTTTTTAAAAAGGTGTGCCGAGATTTCACTCGTCATGCCTTTTGCTATTTTAATTAACAATTGCTTTATTATAAGTTTAACAAGTACAACCATTATTTCTTTACTTTCTAAATAATAATAGCTACCTCTTTTTTGCATTCCGTTAGAAATAACTATTTCATCTACAATTTTTTTAAACTCAGCAGTCTCCATTAGGATTCTGGCTTTGAGGCCCTTGCTGATAAGATCGAAGTGCCAGTTGAACTAGGTGGTGCAACGACTACCCATCACTTACTGAAATTTTGTTTGACACATGCAATGATTAAAGTATTGATACATAAAGTACTTCACCCTAAATCCTCCTAACACTAATTGATTTTTAGAATTTCCCTTAATTGTAATCTATATTCAGAGTAAAGCAGCATTCATAGACAGTTAGTTCTATTAATCACGAATGGTGTTTTTGGTACAAATATCCTAGTTAAACTTCTATTCCTCGATACGAGTCCCTAGTACTATCTATCGATTTGATTCTATTAAAATTGTAATAATTGATAGAATGGTTTTAATTTTCAGTCATTTCCCCCAAGGTTAAAATGTATTGCATTCATAACTTGATAATTTATTACAAAATTTCACCCATCCAGCTTCGAAAATATGCTATTTTCCACAGGTTTTCGTGCTTTATTGACACGTACTTAAAATATTTTTTAGTTGAATGGGTCAATGGAATCGCATGGAATTCCCCCAATTTACACTGTTCTAAGAGTAGGTATAATACGAATTGTAATAATTTTCAGACAGAATGGAAGGGAATGTGATTTAGAAGAAATAATATTCTCGGGCAAGATGGCTCTAATGCCAAATTGAAAAATGTAGGAGGAATTTTGTTGAAATCAAAATTGTTAAAGCGCACTTTCTCAGTTCTATCGCGTTACGATCTTTACAAATTCTTAGCAAGAAGAGGGAGCCTATGAAAGAGAGAAAATATCGTTGGTATAGCAAAACATCGAAAACTTCAACTGCCATTGCTTTATCATTGGGTTTACTTTTCTCCTCCGTCCAGTTCGGGATCGGACCTGTTTCGGGTGCAACTGGTAAATCAGCAGAACAAATCTTAGCATCGCTCACCCCAGAACAACAAGCGGCCTTAAACCAACTCGAGATGACAGAAAACTATGGCTTACAGGGATTTTCAGATGAAGATCTGAAATCAGACAAAGATATTTCTGTTATCGTACAATTTAAGTCCAAGCCAGGAAAAGYAGCTGTATTAGAGGCCGCTCTGAAAGGCAAAAAAGTAACCAAACAAAAAGCCAACGAACAGGTAGATCAAGAACATTCCACATTCCAAAGTGAACTGGAAAAAATCTTACCTGCTGCCACTTCTTCTTCAGAAGTCAAAAGTGCAGAACCTTCTTATAAAATCACCAGTTCCTACAAAACTTCTTATAACGGGGTGGCTCTTACCCTTCCTGCGAGCCAAGTAGAGACGTTGATGAAATCGGAAGTGGTCCAATCCGTACACAAAAATATCACCTTTACGGTAGAGCCTCCTTCCATCGCACAGGAAGAATCTAATAACGCTTCGACGCAAGCGGCTAGTGTTCCCCTTGTAGGAGTAGACAAGCTTCATGCGGAAGGAATCACAGGGAAAGGCGTAAAAGTAGGGGTCATCGATTCAGGGGTCGACTACAATCATCCTGATCTAATAGATGCCTTCAAAGGTGGCTATGACTTTGTCGATAATGACAACGATCCGATGGAAACCACCTACGCAGATTGGAAAAAGTCAGGTAACGCGGAATTCGATAGCGGAATCTCCTACTACACTGAGCATGGGACTCACGTATCTGGAATCATCGTCGGTCAAGCTAAAAATGATAGTGAAGTCTCTGTCAAAGGAGTCGCTCCAGATGCTGACCTCTATGTGTACCGTGTCCTTGGACCATATGGTAGCGGTACTTCGGAAGCCGTAATGGCGGGGATCGACCGAGCCGTTGCCGATGGCATGGATGTCATTAACATTTCCTTGGGAGCAGGAATTAACGATCCATACTATCCAACGAGTACAGCCGTGAACTATGCGGTATTAAGTGATGTCACTGCCGTGGTGGCTGCGGGTAACTCAGGACTTAACTCTTACACTCTCGCCTCTCCTGGAACTGCTGCACTCGCTCTCACCGTTGGAGCCAGTGATGTATCCATTTCTCATTCGTCCATGAAAGGGGCGATCGGAACACTCAGTGGGCTGGAACTGCTTAACATGGCAAAATCCTTCACTGATAACCTATCTACTCTAGAAGGGAAAAGTTTAGAACTAGTAAACGTAGGTCTTGGTGGTAACGCGAATTACACGGGCAAAGATGTGAATGGCAAAATCGCTTTCGTTGCTCGGGGAACATATGCATTTGCAGATAAAGTGAAGTTTGCGAAACAACATGGCGCGGCGGCTGTCTTAATGTATAACAACGAACCTGGCCATATTCCTGCTTACTTGGGAGAAAATCAAAACTTTATTCCTACTTTCTCTCTTACTCAAGAGGATGGACTCAAGGTGAAGGAGCAACTAACTGCAGGAAATAAATCCTTCACATTTAGTAATTTAACTGTAACCAAAACACAAGGGGACACCCTAGCTGACTTCAGTTCTCGTGGACCASCCAAAAGAACCTATGACATCAAGCCAGAAGTCACCGCTCCTGGAGTCAGTGTGTTGTCTTCTGTACCCGCTTACATCGGGAACCATGACGCACCAACCGATTACAAATATGCGTATGCTCGTCTCTCAGGTACTTCCATGGCAACGCCAAATGCGGCTGGTGTAGCAGCACTCTTATTACAAGTCAATCCAACGTTACAGCCTGAAGATGTAAAAACAATCATGATGAACACCGCTGATCCACTGAATGGTTCCTACAGTGTATTTGAAGTGGGAGCAGGACGCGTGGATCCTTATCAAGCCGTCCATACGGGGATGAAGATTCAAGTACAGGATACGACCCTAGTTCCTAACGCTGATGGAATCACTACTATCAAAGAAAAAACAGGTGGCATTGCGTTTGGCACTCATTATGCAGGTGAAGATCTTAGCGTTACCAAAAAGTTGAAATTTCAAAACCTAACTGATAAAGTAAAGAATTTCAATTTGAACGTTCAGTTCCAAGCGGTGAAAGGTAGCCTAGATGCCGTAGCCAACCAGGTACAAGTGAAATTCCACCCAACCTTAACAGTGGATCCAGCTTCTACCGAAAGTCTACATGTTACCATCGAAGTGCCTAAAGCTGCTGCTGAAGGAATTTACGAAGGTTACCTCTTAGTGACCAACCAAGAGGATCAAACCGAGCAATATCGGATTCCATTTAGTGTTCGTACAGCGGAAGACAACTTCAAAACACTGGATATCGGTGGTAGTAATATATTTTCCCCAGCCTACTATCGCTATGATCACTATGGCGAATTTAATAGACAATCTTTGGTATCTGCGCAAATGAACTTGAAAACACCAATGAAAACCATGGACATGATCTTAGTAGACCGGAAATCTGGGCAAGAGCTTGGTTTCGTTGGACGACACAATCTGGTTGGAAAAAACGTCGATACAAGCTATTTCCTAGTTATGTTTAATGGAAACTACTATCCGTTTACAGCCGATGGAATCTCTACAGAAAAAGCACAAGCAAAACCGGGGCAATACCAACTGAAAACGATTACGACTACTGAGGCTGACAAAGTTCTTACCAAATCCTTCGATCTATTAGTAGATATTGATCTACCTACTTTTACAAGCTCATTGGATCAAGAGTCTCCGATCCTTGAGTACAAACCAGGTCAAACTACTTATCCATTTGAAGTGCAAATCTATGACAAAGAAATTGAAGCGGCAAAACAAGCAGGGATGGCAGTCGACCAATCCAAAAACCGGCTCTTGTCGTACTTCAACAGTCCAGTACCTAGCTCTGTCCGTATGGACGCAGCGGGAAAATGGAAAGAAGAAATACCGATGGATGAAAAAACTCCGGTCCTAAGCTTTAAGATGGATGGATTTGATGGAGGTGGGAACATAGGTGGAAGGAAAGCCTACTACTTTGTTAAAGAAGATACTCCATTTGCTTATGGAACCAGTAAACAAAAATCGATCGCATTAGGGGAAACGATTACCACTACCCTCACACTGGACAATGTAAAAAAATTAAAGTCAGCCACTTGGAATTTGTTAGACTCTGACTTTTATGGTCCTAAGTTTGGCACTCAACTAGAAGTGGTTGAGGCAAAACCCAATGCAGCATTAAGTGAGTTTGGTGAAGGAACAGTAACCGTTACCTATACGAATGGAAAACCATCGATCAAACTAGATGTAGCGTCTACGAAAGAAGTTTCTGGCAAAATCCCTGCTGTAGACGTAACTATTAAGGTGAAAGATACTGCTTACACTACAAGAGCAGGATTTAATGCAAAGGTTTCTTATGTGAATGAAGCGGGCACATCAACCAATCCCTTCTTTGCACCATTTTCTTGGAACGTCACCCCTACGTTCTCTGAAGCATTTGGCTACCTTACAGCAGAAGGTTTTAGAAAGTATGCATCTGGTCAAGTTATCATCTGGGATAAAAAAGATTGGGTTCAAGCTGGGGCTAAAGTAATCTTTTCCGATGCTATGGGTAAAGTCTACGATGCAACTATAAATAGCAGAATCCAACCAGAGTTCCTTGTGACTAAGCTTCCGTTAACCGATCAACTATTTACCAAAGAAGTACACCTACCCGGGCACTTTATTACGATACAAAAAAATCAAAAAGTTGGCTTCTTACGCAACGGTGTGTGGTATGGGCAATATATGTACATTGACAACAAAGAAGCAGTAGCAGGTGATGTAAACCAAGACCAAGTAATCGACATTTACGATGCACTGGCGATTCAAGAAGCTTGGGGCACAAATAAACGCGAAGCAGATATTAACTTTGATGGTATTGTTAATGCAACAGACATCGGATTTGTCAAAACCAACTACTTAAAAGTAAATCCAGATGTAGAAAACACGCCAAAACCTGCAAATCATGTGAAGAGTAAAAGATTAGATGATATTTTAAGAGAACTTGGAGTTACACCTTAATTCAATTTGCTTTGGGAGTCCTGATCAGATCAGGACTCTTTTTTTCATCATTCTAGCTCTTAGTTGGACTGATAGCATGGTCCACAATAAATTCTGCCATAGGCTTCAAATGTTTCATTAGACTCTAAACGTTGACCGCAATCTGAACAACTCTCCCTATACACATTTGGGTTTTTTAAGTAAGCACTAACCATTATCTTTCTAATTTGAAGTAACAGCCTTTTGTTGTTCTTCACGACTCCGTTTCATTTCATGTTGGGATGCCACGGTCAWGATGGGAA
>NZ_JBFUJC010000056.1:0-12413 GCF_056401595.1 Paenisporosarcina sp. P4_E4_2
GCGGTGAGCTTTTGAATCTTTATCTAAATAATCAATGAAGTAAAATACAAGACTGATTGCGTAGAGGATAACCATACCTTCATGCAGCCTTGTCATGGTCAAATCCGCCACTACCTTACCCCTTTTCCCTCAGAAATAAAAAGCGTTTTCGCATGTATAGTTTACCATACAGATACGAAAACGCCCCCTAACATGAATTAATATGAATACCCTGGATTAACTGCTATCTTTTTTTCTTCAACAACTTCTAGCTGTTGTTTGACAGCCATCATTTGACGTTGTTTTTCTTGCTGAACCTCTTCTACAATACCAAATATCTGTTGGAATAATTGCAGTTGTTCATGTGAATTTGATGAAACTGCAAGTTCTTTCGCCTGCAGGATTGGATCTTTTAACAATTGATTGATAATTGATTTAGTATGTTTGCTTAATATCTTACGTTCTCGATCCGTCAGTTCAGGCATTTTGTTTTCAATGCTGACCATAGTCTCTGCTTGTATTTGCATCGCTTTTTGACGAAGTGCCGAGATGATAGGAACGACTCCCAATGTACCGAGCCAATTGTTGAACTGGACAAGTTCCTGTTCAATCATCAACATGATGTCATTAGCAGCAAGTTGTCGTTCCGCTAAGTTCGCTTCCACAATGCCTTGCAAATCATCTATATCATATAGGAACACATTTGGAAGCTCACCAATGCGCGGATCCAAATCACGTGGCACTGCGATATCCACCATGAATAGTGGCTTTCCTTTACGAATGCGCTCCACAAATTGCATCAATTCCAAGTCAATAACGTATTCAGTTGAACCTGTTGAACTAATTAATATGTCAGCTTCAAGCAATGCACATTGAAGTTCTTGCATCGATTTCGCCTGACCATCAAATTTCTCTGCAAGTAATTGAGCTTTCTCGAAGGTGCGGTTGATGACTGTGATTTTCTCTGCTCCACTTCCGTGAAGGTTCTTAATCGCCAGTTCACCCATTTTCCCTGCCCCTAAAATAACAACATGCTTTTGCTTCAATGAACCGAAAATTTTCTTTCCTAGTTCAACTGCAGCATAAGAAACAGAAACCGCGTTCTCACCGATTGCTGTTTCAGCATGTGCACGCTTCGCAAGAGTAATCGCTTGTTTGAACAATTGGTTGAATACTGTTCCAGTTGTCCCCCGTTCTTGGGCATCCAAGAAACTTTTGCGTACTTGTCCAAGAATTTGTGTTTCTCCAAGTACCATTGAATCGATCGAAGCAGTTACTCGGAATAGATGCTCCATCGCCCCATCATTTTCATAAATGAATAGGTACGACGAAAACGATTCAATCGGTAACTTGAACCATGTCGCAAGGAATTGCTTTATATAATAACGTCCGGTATGTAACTGATCGACAATCGCATAGATTTCGGTACGGTTACATGTAGAGACAATCACGTTTTCCAATATGCTTTTCTGCTCTTGCAGTGCTTGCATCGCCTGCGGTAAATCGGACTCAACGAAGGACAATCGTTCGCGAATCTCTACCGGCGCTGTACGATAATTAACACCCACTACGATGGTATGCATGGCTTCATGACACCTTTCACGTTCTATTTCACGCCTTTTATTATAGCATAACGTTTTTAAAAACAAGGTTTTAAATGTGAACAAGCTATGAAATCAAGGCTGATTGGTAAGCTACTTTATAATAATTATAATGTAAGTGTATCAAAACGTCTGAACGCATACAATCGTTTTGCTTGTATGCGGAATTGTCTGTTAATGGTATTGCGAATTGGCGTGATTGTTGCTCCAGGTTGACAATATCGCGTGCCAGGTTGACAGTTTGCGGTTCCAAGTAGACAGAAACGACTTCCAGGTAGACAGTTTACCATTCCAGGTTGCACAAAATCCCCACAACCTTTATATTACCTCTGACAAGAACTTCAATCCTCCAGATTCACAAATCATTAAAAAAACTCCCTAAAAAGCATTAGGCTTCTTAGAGAGTGTAACCGTTCTATTCTATTTCTAGTACCATACGACGTTTGATTTCTGCCCATGCCGCATCAAATCCAAGACCCGTTTCCGAAGAAAACAGAATCATCGTATCATGCGCTTCCATATCAAGTTCGTCACGAACCATTTTCTTATGCTTCTCCCATTTGCCTTTCGGGATTTTATCCGCTTTTGTGGCAATGACGATACAAGGAATGTTGTGATACTTCAGGAAATCATACATCATGCAATCATCATCGGATGGTGGATGACGAAGATCCACAATCTGGATAACGGCTTTCAGCACGTCACGACTCGTAATATACGTTTCGATCATTTTACCCCAAGCTTCACGTTCGCTTTTCGAAACTTTTGCATAGCCGTATCCAGGAACATCAACGAAAAACAATTGTTCTTCAATTTTATAGAAGTTCAATGTTTGCGTTTTCCCCGGTTTTGAAGAAATACGTGCCATACTCTTTCGGCCTATCATTTTATTAATAAATGAAGATTTTCCTACATTTGAACGACCAGCAAGAGCAAACTCCGGAAAACCATCTTCCGGATATTGCTCTGGTCGTACTGCACTGATTACTAATTCCACGTTATGCACTTTCATTTCACGCCGCCTCCTTCTAGTGCTATTTCCAGCACTTCGTCAGCATGCGAGACAAATTTGAATGTTAAGTCCTCGCGCACACTTCCCGGTATATCTTCTATATCTCGTTCATTTTCTTTCGGTAAAATAATCGTTGTTAATCCTGCACGGTGAGCGCTTAACGTTTTTTCTTTAACTCCACCGATTGGCAACACGCGACCACGTAATGTGATTTCACCAGTCATGCCCACTTCACGTCGAATAGGACGTTTTGACAAAGCCGATACAAGCGCCGTTGCAATGGTAATTCCGGCAGAAGGTCCGTCTTTCGGAACCGCCCCTTCAGGCACGTGAATATGAATATCWTGCGATTCATGGAAATTCGCATCCAGTCCTAATACTTCGGTTTTCGATCGAACGAATGACAAGGCTGTCTGAGCAGACTCTTTCATGACATCGCCCAATTTACCAGTCAAAATCAGCTTTCCTTTACCAGGTGAAAGAGATACTTCAATTTGAAGTGTGTCTCCACCAACAGTGGTATAGGCCAAGCCCGTCGCAACACCTACCTGGTTTTCTGTTTCGGCTTGTCCATAACGGAATTTATGTTTGCCGATTAGATCTTCCAAAGAAGAAGCTTTGATAACAATGCGTTTTTTATCAGTGGATACAACTTGTTTGGCAGCTTTACGGCAAATAGCAGCAATTTGGCGCTC
Organism: Paenisporosarcina sp. P4_E4_2; assembly: GCF_056401595.1. Taxonomy (NCBI): domain Bacteria; kingdom Bacillati; phylum Bacillota; class Bacilli; order Caryophanales; family Caryophanaceae; genus Paenisporosarcina; species Paenisporosarcina sp. P4_E4_2. The sequence continues at coordinate 3,288 of NZ_JBFUJC010000056.1, forward strand.
AAGACTACGGACACCCGCTTCACGTGTGTAATAGCGAATCAAGTCAAGAATCGCATCGTCTTTAAGTTGCAGTTGCGATTTCGTCAAACCATGTTCTTTCAACTGTTTCGGCAATAAATGATTTTTTGCAATGGATTGCTTTTCCATCTCCGTATAGCCTGCAATAGAAATAATTTCCATGCGATCACGGAGTGGTCCTGGAATCGTGCTTAAATCAWTAGCAGTTGCAACGAATAACACGTTTGATAAGTTATATGTTTCTTCAATGTAATGGTCGCTGAAATTGTGGTTCTGTTCCGGATCCAATACTTCAAGCATCGCTGAAGAAGGATCCCCACGGAAGTCATTTGACATTTTATCAATTTCATCCAACAAGAAGACCGGATTAATTTTTCCGGCTTTTTTCATCCCTTGAATGATGCGTCCAGGCATTGCACCTACATACGTGCGACGATGTCCACGAATTTCTGATTCATCTCGTACACCACCCAGTGAAATACGAACGAACTGACGTCCTAATGATTCTGCAATGGAACGGGCAAGCGAAGTTTTTCCGACACCTGGAGGTCCAGCCAGACAAAGAATCGGTCCGCGCAATGATTTGGTCAATTGACGAACAGCTAAATATTCAAGCACACGCTCTTTTACTGACTCCAGTCCATCGTGGTCACGATTTAAAATAGCTTCCGCTCGGTTGATATCCAATCGATCAGCTGTAGCATCCGTCCATGGAATGGCCACTAGCCAATCCAAATAGTTGCGAATGACGCCACTTTCAGCAGCTGCTGCCGGAAGTTTTTCATATCGGTCTAACTCTTTCAAAGCCACATTTAACGTAGATTCAGGCATTCCCGATTCATCGATTTTCTTACGAAGGTCAGCTACTTCTCCTGTTTTACCTTCTCGATCGCCAAGTTCCGTTTGAATCGCTTTCATTTGCTCACGCAAATAAAATTCTTTTTGTGTACGTTCCATCGCCTGTTTTACTCGTGCAGATATTTTCTTTTCCATATCCAACACTTCTTGTTCATTGTGCAAGCGATTGACTAACCATTCCAAGCGGTCTTTCACGTCGAAAATTTCAAGCACTTCTTGTTTCCCACTAACCTTCAGCGGCAAGTAAGACGCGATCATATCCGCCAAACGGCCTGGCTCTTCAATATCAGAGACTGTGTCATATGTTTCTGATGTTACTTTTTTCGAAATTTTAGAGTACTTTTCAAAATACTGAAGTAGCATGCGCATAAGGGCTTCATGTTCCGGCGTTTTCTCAGTATCATCCGGTGAAGCAGTAACGGTCACAGTTGCGTAGTTATCACCTTCCGTGTAACTAGCCCACGTTGCACGCTCCAAGCCTTCTACTAATACACGGATTGTGCCGTTTGGCAGTTTAATCATTTGATTCACATGAGCCAACGTTCCTATTCCGTTCAAATCCTCTTCTACTGGTTGTTCAACATTCATATCTTTTTGGGTTGCCAGAAAGACGATGTTATCAGTCAATAATGCCTGTTCCAATGCTGCAACAGAACGCTCACGACCTACATCAATATGTAACACCATCGTCGGAAATACTAACAAACCACGCAAAGGTAATAATGGAACGATTTTTTCTTCATTTTTCTTTGACATTTGGAAAGTCACCTCCGTCCAATTTTGTCCGATTTCTCCATAAATCAAACATATGGAAGAAAAAGCTGACATCCGAGCTGCGCGTAGCATACGCACGTTCGAAGCCAGCTTTTCATTCAGCTAAATTTACGCTGAAGTTTTTTCATCATTTTGATTCAGTACGCTACCGTCTTCCAAAACCAATCTCGGATTTGTAGAATCAGTAACCGTTTCTTTCGTAATAACACACTCTATAATATCTTCACGTGAAGGCAATTCATACATCACGTCCAACATTAATGATTCAATAATCGAACGAAGTCCACGTGCACCCGTTTTGCGTTCGATTGCCAATTTCGCAATTTCAACCAATGCATCATCTTCAAATGTCAATTTGACATTATCCAATTCAATCATTTTTTGGTATTGCTTCACTAAAGCATTTTTGGGTTCAGTTAAAATTTGAACAAGAGCGTTCTCGTCTAGCTGTTCCAAGCTTGCCAATACTGGCAGACGGCCAATGAATTCAGGAATCAATCCGAATTTCAACAAATCTTCAGGAATTAATTGTGATAATAATGAAGATTCTTCAGGATCTTTTTTGTTTGGATCTGAACCGAAACCGATTACTTTTTGTCCTAAACGACGTTTAATGATTTGATCAATTCCATCAAATGCTCCACCAACGATGAACAAGATGTTCGTTGTGTCGATTTGAATGAATTCCTGATGAGGATGCTTACGCCCACCTTGAGGAGGAACGCTTGCAACTGTGCCTTCTAAAATTTTCAGAAGTGCCTGTTGCACACCTTCACCTGAAACATCACGCGTGATGGATGGATTTTCGGATTTACGTGCTACTTTATCGATTTCATCGATATAAATAATACCTTTTTCCGCTTTTTCAACATCATAATCAGCCGATTGAATCAATTTCAGGAGAATGTTTTCTACATCTTCCCCAACATATCCAGCTTCAGTTAATGATGTTGCATCAGCAATCGCGAATGGCACATTCAGAATGCGCGCAAGTGTTTGAGCTAGTAACGTCTTACCACTACCAGTTGGTCCCAAAATAACGATATTTGATTTTGATAATTCCACATCATCGATTTTGCTGTCGGAATTGATGCGTTTGTAATGATTATAAACAGCTACAGCGAGTGATTTTTTTGCTCGCTCCTGACCAATTACATATTCATCAAGAATGGAAAGGATTTCTTTTGGTTTTGGAACTTCTTTAAACTCAGTTTCTTCTTCTGTACCGAGTTCTTCTTCCACGATTTCCGTACATAATTCAATACATTCATCGCAAATATATACACCAGGTCCTGCGACCAGTTTACGAACTTGTTCTTGGGATTTACCACAGAAGGAACACTTTAAATTCCCTTTTTCATCATTAAATTTGAACAAAATATTCACCCCTATTCAAGCCACAATCTTACAAGATTCTCCTACTAGAATCAACTAATAAGATTAATGAAAACTTAGATCATTATTTTTCATCGTTCACGTATCTTTTGGATCAATCACCAGACATTACCTATGTATGAGAGAAAACAAGGCACGGGCAATATGTCCGCGCCTTGTTTTAAAAAGCAGTGATAAAAATTATTCTGTAACTTTAGCGTTTTCAACTAAGAAGTCGATTGTTTTTTGCATACGGATATCGTTTTCAAGTGCGCCAGTACCACCAAGTGCTGTACGGATTTGTTCAGCAGTCATGTTGAATTGACCAGACATTTTTTCGATTTCAGCATTTACTTCTTCTTCAGAAGCTGTTAGGCCTTCTGCTTCAGCGATCGCTTCAAGTGTCAAGGAAACTTTCACACGCTTGTTAGCATCTTCAATCATTTGTGCACGAAGTGCGTTTTCATCTTGACCAGAGAATTGGTAGTAAAGGTCAAGGTTCATACCTTGTGATTGTAAACGTTGTGCGAAGTCATTTAACATACGATCTACTTCTGCATCGATCATTGCTTGAGGAATATCGATTGTTGCGTTTTCAGCAACTTTCTCAACTAACTCATCTTTGAATCCAGCTTCAGCCGCATTTTTCTTTTCTTCAATTGCTTGTACTTTTAATTTCGTACGAAGAGCATCGATACCTTCAATTTCGCTATCGATTTCTTTTGCGAAATCATCGTTTAATTCAGGAAGTTCTTTTCCTTTTACTTCTTTCACAGTTACTTTGAAAGTAGCTTCTTTACCAGCAAGTTCAGCTGCATGGTATTCTTCAGGGAAAGTAACAACTACATCTTTTTGTTCGCCAGCTTTTAAGCCAACCAATTGCTCTTCGAAACCTGGAATGAATGATCCAGAACCAATTTCAAGTGCGTGGTCTTCACCAGCGCCGCCTTCAAATGCTTCTTCTCCAAGGAATCCTTCGAAATCGATAACAGCTGTATCGCCTTCAACGATTGCTTCGTCTTCTTTAACAACTAGCTCAGCCAAACGTGTTTGTTGTTCTTTTAATTGAGCTTCGATGTCTTCATCAGTTACATTTGAGTCTTGTTTAGAAACTTCAATGCCTTTGTAATCTCCAAGAGTTACTTCAGGACGTACTGTAACAGTAGCTTTGAAAATCAAGTTTTCACCTTGCTCCATTTTTTCGATGTCGATTTCCGGACGATCAACAGGATCGATTCCAGCTTCTTCAACAGCTGTAGCATATGCATCAGGTAGAATGAAATCTAAAGCATCTTGGTATAAAGACTCAGCACCAAAAYGTTGTTCGAACATTTTACGTGRCATTTTCCCTTTACGGAAACCTGGTACGTTGATTTCTTTAACAACCTTTTTGAAAGCTTTATCTAAACCTTCATTAACTTTTGCTGCTTCTACTTCTACAGTTAGAATACCTGTGTTACCTTCTTGTTTTTCCCATTTCACTGACATATATTCAACCTCCATCATTAATTTCAATTGTTTAGTATCATTCTTATCTATGATTTTGACAACCATTCTAGTATAGCATAACCGCCGATACTTTCAACTTTTTTCACATGTTCCGCATTTCGAAGAGGACATCAATCCTAACGAGCAAGTCATACAACTTCCCTTCGCAAGTCACTTCTTCCCCTAACATGCCTCCTACGTAATTTATATAAGCTTCAGCCACTTCTTGCTCATCGAACGAAAACCATTCAAATGGATACGTTGCAAATGAGTGACGAATGATTAAATCATGAACCATTTCCAATTTGGTTGGATTTTGAATGAGGTCATCTTCCGTCATGTTTAGGACAGCTTCGACCATCGGTGTTTGGGAAGGGTCTAACAGCTCTTTAGGGATAATATCAGTTCCATAACCGAACTTTTCAATGGTTATGTTCCGATCTATTCTTTTGTGTACCATCAATAATAGGGCGAAGGATTTCGTTATGGGTGATATTAGGTCATCTTCAATAATGGTCACCAGTTCATTTTCTATTGGCGTCAGATCTTCCCCTTCCAGTTCAACCAATAGTTGCTGTTGCTTATCTTCTGGGAAACGAGAAAATGTTTCGTATTGAAATAAGCTTGCATCAATTTGATTGTTATGAGGAACATCTTCCAATATCCGATCACTTTTTTGTTTGGCCACGCGTTCATTCAATGTGAGAAGTTGTTCAAATTTATCTATTTTATCTTCAGAAACAACGCCTTCTTCAAGCAATGATTCCAAAATTTCTWTTACCTCACCGAACTGGCGGAGCTCCATCAGGATCGTTACATACAACTCCATCGTTTCAAAGTAATAGGTAGGACCTAATTTCAAAAGTTCCTCACAAACTGTCTTAGCCTCAGTGAATTCCCGAATTTCATACAATGAATATGCATAGACACCTAGTGTTTGTTCATCAGCTTCTATGTATGTCAGGGCCTGTCTAATTGAATCCACCGCTAAATCATATTGAAAATCTTCAGCATGTTTCAGTCCTTCGGATATGAGTCTGTCCACCATGCCCGGAAAGACAATGATGTTTTCTTTTTTTTGAAGTTTTCCGTACTTTTTTCGCAATGTGGATTCCGCCTTTCTCTTGCGTTTATAGTAGCACAAATTGAAAAAAGGATGCGCTTCTCAGCACATCCTTTCTTCATTAATTGTATTCTTCTTGGAGTAAAAAGCTCAATTAGTGATTAAAAACCGAATTCAGCTTGTTGTTCACTAGTAATATCTTCATACGTGTCTTCGTCATAGCTTGAGCTGATAATGAACTTCAATGATTTCAATTCATCAACATTGCTGGTGGTAAAAACTCCGATTGTTCCTTCATGTTTGGTCTTACCATAAAAAGTACTGTCAAAGCCATTTTCTTCCCAAATGAAGTCATTACCCATTGCATCCAGTTGCTCGCCTGTATTCGTAACGATTGTACTGATTCCGTTCCATCCAATATTTTTATCAGATGTATTTTCAGCTGTATAATTTATTTGAATATAATTAAGTTTCWCTGGCAATTCCGAAGCATTCATGAATTGGAGTAAATAGTCTGTGTTATCAGGATGAATATCTGTTAGTTGGATGACTTTCATGTTTGTCACAACAACTTTTACAGGTGCTATGTCCACACTTTGATTGACCTCTTTAATTTTCAGCAATTCTACAGAAGTTCCATCCTCTTCCTTCACTTTTTGCCCAACCTCTGTTAAAAGTACTCGGCCATTTTCATCCGTTACCGGTTCGCTGACTTCTTCTTTTTTATTGGAAACTTCTTTCTGTTCCGCTTTTGAAGGATTGACTTCTTTAGCAGTTGTTTGATCTTCACTGCACCCCACTAAAACTCCGGTGACAAGCAAAATTAATGGAAGCAATGCTTTTAATGTTTTTTTCACGCTATGTACTCTCCCTGGTTCAAAAATGTAAAATTATAGTGATTTCTTATAATCTTCAAAATTCATATTAAAAGACTGTAATATAATTGTAAAGATATTTTAATATAGTAATTACTTCCTCTAAACACTATAAAAGGGAAATTTACATGTAGAAGAAAATAGAAAAAGAGTGCGCATTAATGCACACCCCTTCACAATTTTCAAACTAGATTTCAAACTGGAATCGTAATTGTGAAAGWAGTTCCTTTACCTTTTTTACTTTCAACACCAATTTTACCTTTAACTTTACAGATCGTTCCATACACCATCAACATGCCAAGGCCAGTACCTTCTTTTTTTGTTGAGTAATAAGGTTTGCCCAAATTCTTTATTTCATCCTTCGTCATTCCAATGCCACTATCTTTAACGGTTAAGATAATGTTTTGATCGAAATCACAGACCTCAATTGTCAAAATCCCACCGTTTTCTTTCATTGCTTCTATTCCATTTTTTAATAAATTCAAAAGACACTGTTGCATTTGATTTTTATCGTATTTCAACTTCAGTGTATTTGTAAAATGACATTCAATTTCAACACGATTCATTTTAGCATAAGGCATTAGAATATTTTTCACGTACCTAAATTCTTCTTCCAAATTGGCATACACCATGTTTTCAGATTGCGGTTTCGCAAATGCTAGAAAATCACTCACAATTTGTTCGGCACGTTCCAATTCTTTCAACGAATAATCGATGTACATTTTTTCATCTACCGATACATTCTTTGATTCCTTCAATAGCTGCAAGAAACCATTGGTCACAGTCAGAGGGTTTCTAATCTCATGCGACACACTTGCCGTAAGCTCACTCATCACATGAAGCCGTTCTGCGTGAAGGAAATTTTCGCGGCTCTTAATATTATCGAGTGCTTTTTCGATCATCAACATAATCAGGATAATGACAACAACATGAGTGGTAAGGGAATAAAATGCCAGCAACCAGAACTCCTGTGTTAATACATCAAAAAATGTACTGAGTGTCGTTAAGTAAAATCCCATCGTGAATATCGCTGCCGAAACACCAATAAGTAAACGTTTTTGCGTGTTTACTCGAAGAAATATTTTACTCAAAAAAGGCACAATCATGAAAATGGAGGATGAAAATAAAAGGGATTGAATTGTTCCCTCCCCACCAATCATAAAACGATAAACGTTCAAGACGATAAAAAGAGGCAGAACCTTCCAATAACCTCCATATAACGCAACGATAATAAACGGGATATACCGCAAATCAAAAATAAAACCAATATCCAGATGAATCGGATAAACCATACATAAAATCATCGAAATCGTGGCAAAGGCAATGAGAAATACAATATTATAAAAATGTTTGCGATTATCAAAGAAAATCACGAACAATAGTAGAGGGAAAATTAAAAATAAGATATTTAACAACAACGTTTCTAACACTGAATTTCCTCCTTTCCATGGAACTAAAGTTCTTCTAGGGAGAATTATACTTCTTCCGCAACAGACATTTCCAATATGTCGAATTTTGTAATAAAAAAACCTTCTTTACCAAAGTGAAGTCACATGCGTTATGTGATCAATTCACTTTTAGATAAAGAAGGATTTATTCTTGTCTGGTTTTTTCTAAAAATATTGTCGGAATTGATAAGTAATCATCTGCGTAATGTATATTCTTACACTGCTTATTAAGTGATTTGTTTATTCTAATATTTACAGTGCTGTTAAATTTTTTCGGATCAAAATAATAACACCTGTCTGTATCTGGACAGTAAACACAATACAAGTCTATTTGATTTTTATCAACTGGATTTTCGCAATACCCTTTAGAAGTACTATAAGACGAACTAAATCTTACAAATAGAAAGCCTTTAGAGTTTACACTTCTATATTTGACCTGAATTCGAATGAAGTCTCCATCTTTATAAGCAACAAGATCAAATGGAGTATGTTCTGATAATGGAGTAAGAATCAAATAACCTTTTGAACATAAGTCCGCTTGCGCTTTAAGTACACCTAAATCCCCTTTGTTTTTTGTATGATGCTCCATAACACACCACCTCAAAGTTTTTAGTTTACCTATTGTTAGTCATATTTCTAAGGACAACCATTGACTACGAGTTGCTATAGGATTTAACGAGAAGCCCTATTTTCTGAACAATTTGGACATTTTTTCTGGTTACTACCTTTAAATTTAGTAAAAGTTTTTTCAAAATTATTTCCACATGAACATTTAAATAGTAATTTTTGAGAGTATCCTACATACTCTTTAGAAAGTAATTCACAATCTGAATTCTTCTTGACATATTCTCTGATATTTTCAATAGTCCATTTTTTATTCACATTAACACCCTCCAATAGATACTGGTTCCGAATTTTAACACAGGAAGAAGTTCGGATACCTTCTTTACAATTTGGCACGTGACTACCTAATCTTTCTGATTCCTTATTATATCATCACTTCAACAACTCTGTTTTAGTCTGAAATATATCTCATCAGCAAATGGATTGAATCATTGAACATGTCTATAATTGGTCACAAAAAAACTCCCTAAATATAATTTAGGGAGTTTTTTTTGCTCAAAGTCTTACATACGTCCCAGGAGGGATTCGAACCCCCGACCGACGCCTTAGCTTACCACTATAGCTTTCGCTACCAATGAACATTGTTTGTAGTCTGGACTATATC
>NZ_JBFUJC010000057.1:0-14487 GCF_056401595.1 Paenisporosarcina sp. P4_E4_2
TGCAAGTTCTGTTGGCAAACGAAAGAATTGAAAGCCTATTTACAAAAAGGGAGCGGCCGAAGATGCAATTTCGGCCGCTCCTATGCTTTTGATTATGAGTKAAAATTAAACCAATGCACCCGGTTCCGTATCATCACTATCTTTTATGGATTAGGAAATTTTATCGGCATCACTGATCTGCATGAACAGAATTTTAAACGGTTTCAAACCTGTTTTAATCGGTTTCACCCAATTTTCCCCACAAAAAAAGCGACTTTACTTGAGGTAAATCACTTCTTTCTATTGAAAATCATATATGTCTACAATTTTGTCCGCTCTAACTCGGTTATGACAAAGCTTGAACAACTGAGTCAAAAAATCCTCGATTTCCACAGTTGATGTTGGAAGTGGAATATTCATCGTCGTCGATCCAAAAATTTGCTTATAATACGACTTCCGAATGTCATTTTTGCCATCCCTTTTTAAAGGGTTGTATTTCCACGATAGAAAGTTGACACCATTTTCTTCGATTATTTTGTTCAGCTCGGCAATTGTAGTGGATTTATCATGCGCATATATCACCAAGTAATAGTTGTCATTTCGATGCCAATCGATGAGTAAGAAATAATAGCTTTCTTCCCCGGGTTTAGCTACGTCATAGGCAGCAATCACCGGCTTGCCATTCGCCCATTGATGGAATTGACTCAAGGTGTTATTAAGTGTAGGCAATTTAGTCACTTCATAAGTAGGCTCATTGTATTGTTCCAGATATATGCTTAAATAATGAGCTAGTTTTTTCTCCATATTCCAGATCCCTTTATGTTGAATTTGAATTTACGTACACTCACTTACTTGTTTCGTAAAACCGTGATAAACCCTTCCAAGATTTCATGACTTACAGTAAAGCCTTTACGTTTATAGAATTCTAATGCGGCTTCGTTGCCATTTGAGACAAAGATAAAATAATCCTCCACATCTTCAAATTGATTCAACCACTCCATCGACAACTTAAAAAGCGTCGATCCAACTCCGTATTGTCTATATTCCTCTTTAATATAAAATTGCGATAAACACCCTACATTCATTCTATTAACATTAGATAGGTCAAAAAAAGTGGCAAATTCATTTGAATATGTTTCTTTAGGAGAGATATTCGAATAGACATACCCAACAATCTGCTCACCATCTTTAACGACAACCGTGTAATTATGTAATGCTTTTTTAACAGAAGGCATCAACCGTGTGTCAAAATTCATGTTGTCAAAGAGTTCTGGAGTTATGTATGCTTTTGACTTTTGAAAAGCCATAAGTTCATTGCAAGTATCTCGAAGGCATTCAATCTTTTCGTCAGGTAAAATTTCATAAGTTAAGTTCATTTTCCCATTCCTTTCTTAATAATAATTACCAATTATTAAACTTTTTTTAATTCTATAACAGATTTCAATACAATGATATGTAAACATCACTTCTATATTCCAACCCTCAATTGTGATTAAAATCTCTTCCAATATGGGCCATTTGAGTAAATGCTACTTTTTAGCTTGATGCTTTTATGTCATGCAAGTTTCTCTAATGCTCTCACTCCTTATATCGGAAAAATACATAAACGAACAACTTTCATATGGTAGTTAATAGGAATTATGCGCAAGCTTTTTTTATGTGAAAATGATTTTCGTTAAAATTTTTATGACTATTTTTAATCTCCTTTATACTGTTTCGACTTTTAAATACAAAGAAAAATAGGTTATCGACAGAAGATTACAAAACCTCTTATGTACTAATAACTTTTTATGACTTAAATTAAGGTTGTAGGAAAAACGAATCAATGGAAAATGAATCGTTTTATTTTTTGTGAATAGTATAGATATTTATATCTAATTTATTAGTAATAAATGTAAGAGTTTTCGTTTTGGGTGTAAAGTGAAACTTCACTTTTACTATAAATTATTCTGGTCTATTGGCCCCAAGGGAGAGGTAGAATGAATCAACTTTTCAATTCAGCTTATTCGTAACAACATTTGCATCATCTATTTGCTCCAATTGTTGCTGACCGTTTTGAAAGAATCGTACAAGCAATTGGAAGGGAGAGGAATTATTGAAAAAGATTTTTGGAATTATTATTGCATCCTCTGTGCTACTTTTTCTAATTGGTATGAACATTCATTTCAAAATGAAAGCATGAAATTAGGGGTGGAAACAGGTGCTGGACTCTGGAAAACGTTTTCGAACGTTAAAATCTTTGTAAGCGAAGCCAAACAATCTTTTGATAGCACGCTTGCAAGCTTCACGGCAAAACGTGTTAGTGAAGCAACAACTGAAATTGAACAATACCAAATCGATACAGAAAATCGCTTGGAACAAACAGTTTCAGAATTAAAAGATGAAAACCTCAAAGTGTATTCAAAAAAAGTGAATATGAATGAGGATATCGAAGAAGACATCGAACAAAGCGTAGAAGAAATTTTAGAAGAAGTATTAAGTGAATAGCATTCAAATGGATCTAGCAAAATGCTTGAATTCATTCAAAAAACCAACCACAAAGGGGACATTCAAATGTTAAAAACAATCAAAGGTAAAGTAATCGCAGGAACAGTATCAGTAGTATTATTATCAAGCGCTGGAGCAGCATTTGCAGCTTCAAATGCAGGAGCAAATTTACAAAACTGGTACAATGGGAAATTATTTGCTTCTTCTTTATCGGTTGCAAGTCAAACTGCTTCTTATGGGAATGCGGAAAAAGGTAAATTTGAAACTGAATACGCAGGAATGAAGACTGCAGCAACTACAAGCATTAATACGAAAGCTGATACTATGGAAACTTCGACGAACAATAGTGTTAAAGCTACAGCTGATGCATATATTGATGATGTTACTAGTAAAAAAGCAGAGATTAGTAGTAAAATGGCAGATCAATTTAATTTTCTTTCAACTACGGCGCAAATAGGTATCAATTTAGCAGGTGCCAAAGCACTTAGAGACGCTAACGATGACTTAAGTCAATATACATCTGCAGCGGGTACTGCAGCTACAACTCAAATGACAAATGATATTAATGCAGCTACAGCAACGGCAAAACAACAATTGCAAGATGCCATTAATACTGCTAAAAATCAGCTCCAAGCAGAATTGGATGCTGAAACAAGTGATACTGTAAAAGACATTAACGCAAAAATCGATGCAAAAATTGTTGAACTTCGTACAAAGATTACTAAAATCAAAGATGATTTTGTATTAGCTCAAGAACAAAGTATTGCTAATGCAGCAGCTGCGCTTGAAACACAAGCTAAAGCTGATTTGGATGCAATCGTAAACGGTATCAAATAATAATATTAATAATTAGGGACCTCGTAGTTTGGGGTCCTTATTGTTGTAACTGGAGGTATCGAAATGCTAAGCAGACTTGAGAAATATAAAAAGATTCAAAAGAGAAAAAAGATAATTTTGTTGGTAGCCGCAGTAGTGCTAACTCTCGGGATTGGCAGTGGAGTGAAAACTACGTTCGCAGATGCAGATGTAAGCACGCTATTGATTAATTGGTTTAAAAATAAAGAATCTGAATCCCTTAATGAAATTGATAAAGCGATTACGGATGAAAAAACAATACTTCTAGCTCAATTGAAAGTAGAATTGAAAAACGAAATGGATTCTGCTAAACAAGAACTAGATGCATTTACGGAAAAACAGAAGTCTGATCGTATTGCTTCACTCCGTCAGTATGCWAATGAGTTAATTGAGAATTTGAATGTTGATACAACTGAACAACAAGATAAAATTACTGCACAAATCAATTCAATCATGAACGAAGCAATCGCTCAAATGGACCAAGCGGTTATTATTGTTCCTGAAACGATTCCTGAAGTCCCTCCTGTCTCAGAAGGAGAAAATTCATCGAAACCAAATGAAAATGAACAGGAACCAGCAACCGAACCTGTTCAAGTTCCTGAACCCGCTCCTATTTCTGACCCTTTGCCAAACCCGGAATCAGATTCCACATCTGCTAATGGTGTTGATAACGTTCAAGCTAATCGCAATCCAAGTACTGAAGACGAATTAGAAAACTCTGTTGAAAACGACTAACGCTATATCACATGAGACTCTCTTTGGAGAGTCTTTTCTTTTAGATTCATAATGGAATCAACGGAAAATTGCCATACGAATTTTTATTATGATGTCTCATCAGTAGCAGTCTTTAGAGCAACAGTTTTGCGTCTTCAATTTGATTATTACCGACTTCCCTTCGTGAATGAAGGATTTAATAGCAGTGATAATACCAACCACCTTCCAATCTCGGTGTCCATCCTACTCTTTGAATTGAAAAAGTTAAGAAAAGGAACTAAGTCATCAACTGACTAGTTCCCTTTTGATTTACATATCTAGTTTAATATAGTCGACACCATCTAATGCACATCTTCTTTAATCAAGAAGGTTGCAATCTCTGGGAATATCGACAGTAGGACCATTAATAGTAGCATGATAATAGCATAAGGAATAACGCCTTTTACGATTTCGTCGATGGTATTTGTTCGATCAATTCCTTTCAGTACGAACAAGTTCAGTCCGACTGGAGGTGAGATTAAAGCAAGCTCCATGTTGATTACCATGATGATTGCGAACCAGATTGGGTCAAAGCCTAATGCCACGATGATAGGGTATAAGATTGGCAATGTTATAACCAAAATCGAAATCGTTTCCAGGAACATCCCTAAGATTAATAGCACAATATTAATCAAAATAAAGATGACCCATGGGTTGATGTCTTGTTCAGTTGCATAGGTAGTAATAGTTTGTGGGATCTGCAAGATTGTCATGATATAGCCAAGCAGCATCGCACCGACAATGATGAACAATATCATCGCATTTGTTTTAACGGTAGAAATAATGATTTTCTTGAAGTTTTCCAAGTTCAAATTACGGTAGAAGAATGCAGCAATCGCAAAGCTCAACACGACACCTACTGCAGCCGCTTCAGTTGGAGTAAAAATACCTGTGTAAATCCCTCCAATAACGATTACAGGCAGCATCAATCCCCAGATGGAAGTTTTAGTCGCTTCCATTCTCTCTTTCCAAGTCGCAGGTGCATCTTTAAGGTGGCGTGCTTGGTAGGCAGCAAATACCATGAAAGAAAGCGTCAGTATGAGTCCAGGTATAATTCCAGCGATGAACAGTTTTCCGATGGATTCACCGGTCACTGATCCATAGATAATCATTGGTACGCTTGGTGGAATCAAAATCCCTAATGTACCACCCGCAGCAAGCAGACCTAATACATGTCTTTTGTTATATCCACGCTTGACCATCTCTGGCAAAGCAACCGAACCAATAGTTATCGCAGTAGCTACACTCGATCCAGATATTGCAGCAAATATGGCACAGCAGAAAAGTGTGGCAATCGCGAGACCGCCTGGGAAATGGCGAAACCAGCGGCTAGCCATTTCGTAAAGATCACGGCCAACTCCACTAACCAATAAAACCTGGCTCATCAAAACATACATCGGTAATGCTGTTAGAGAAAAGTCATCAAGTGCCTTATAGGAAATGATTGGAACTTGCATAAAAGAAAAGGTTCCGCCATTAAAGAAGAACATCCCCGCGACTGCGAGAGTAGCAAGAGCAAACGCAACCGGCAGTCCGAGCAATAAGAGAGTTCCCAAACCACCTACAAAGAAAATATTCATATGTGCTCCCCTCCCTTATGTATCCCGCCGTCAACAATCTGCAAAATGAACGCCAAGCACAATAGTACGCCACCGATAGGAAGGAACATTTCAGGCAGGTACATCGGAACACGCAGCAAAGATGCAGAAGTAACTTCCAGTTCTATGGTATTCATCACGTGATGAATACCATAATAAGTAAAGATGATGCTGAATACTAATCCCATGGCATTTGATAAATAAGCAAGCAATGTCTTTATGCGATCGTTAACATTGTTGATTAGTAAATCCACTGTTATATGAGAATAGGTTCGTACCGCATATGCACTTCCTAAATAACAACTGGCGATGATTGCATAAATAGACAGTTCAGTAGCCCAGATTGTCGGTTTGTTGAAAAGCCATCTAGAAACGACTTCAAAGAAAATCATGAAAGTTGTCACCATAATGAAAAATCCGGATGCATAAGCACCAAACCTAATGAGCAAATCGGAAAAATTATACAGCGATTTCATTAGTTTTTTCCTCCTTACTGCTCATCAACCATTTCAAGCAGTTCTTTCCCTAAATCGCCAGAGTTTTTAGTAAATGCCTCCCAAGCCGGTTTTGCTGCTTCTTTCCACTGCGGTAAGTCCTCTTCAGGCACTACATAAACTTCCATTCCTTTTTCCTCCAACTGCTTAGCAGTCTTTTCATCTTCTGACTGGGCTTGTGCACGAATCCATTCTTCTGATTCCTTAGCAGTTTCAGTCAATAGCGTTTGTGTTTTTGTAGGAAGTTTATCCCAGAAGTCCTGATTAATTGCCAATAAAAACTCGAGGTACGCATAATTATTGATAGTTAAATATTTTGCTACTTCATCATACTTTCTTTGAACCATTGCAGTTGTTCCTGATGTGGCTCCGTCGACTGTATTTAGTTTAAGTGCCATATATACCTCTCCACCACCCATGAATACAGGGGAAGCTCCATATGCTTTGATCATTTCAGAAGGAATGTCACCGATACTACGGATCTTCAATCCTTCGAAATCGGAAGGTGATTCCAAAGGACGTTTGTTGTTTGCGAATTGTGCATAACCATAGTCAGCAAACATGAGAACCTTGGCACCCTTTTCTTCCATAGCAGTACGTAATTTATTCCCGAATTCACCGCTTAAAGCCTCACCAGCTTTTTCATAGTCTGAGAATACGTATGGAACATCAAAAATACCCATTGCAGGGACTGTACTTGCCCAAAGCGTCGAAGAATTGACACCCATTTCAACGCCACCAGTAAGAATGGACTGGTTCATATCCTTATCATTTAATAATTGGCCTGCTGGATATACTTGCATTTTTATAGCACCATCAGATTTTTCAGTGACATCTTTCACGAATTTTTCAAGCCCTTTAGCGATGTGGTGATCTGCCGGCAAGTTATAAGCTAATCTGATAGTCGTTTCTTCGTACCCGTCCCCACTTGCATTGACTGCTTTTGTTTCAGGTTCTTTTGAGTTACATGCTGACAATAAGAACATAGAAATCATTAAGAACGTAATTGCCTTCATCCATTTTTTCATGCTAATATCCCCTTTGTTTGTTTTCTTTCTACATGTCTGATGCGACCCAATGGATTTTTCGAAGAAAGACTCGCTGCATAGTCAGCAGCATCAAGTAATTTTTCAAAATCCAACCCTGTGTCGATGTTCATTCGGTGAAATAAATACACTAAATCCTCTGTTGCTAAATTTCCTGCTGCACCCGGTGCAAATGGACAACCACCTATGCCAGATACCGCCGTTTCAAAAATTCTTACGCCTGCTTGATAAGCAGCATACGCATTTGCAGATCCGAGCCCCCTTGTATCATGCAAATGTATAGTAACAGGTATTTCGCCTGCGACTTCAATAACCTTTTTCATCAATCGTTCCACTTGATCTGGAGTGGCAATTCCAATTGTATCGGCAATGCCTATTCGATCAGCACCAGCATCTTTCACTCGTTTTACGAGATTCAAAACTTGCTCTTCCGACACTTCACCTTCATATGGACAGCCGAAGCTCACTGCAATTGAAAAGCAAGTTTTGATCCCATCCTTTTTGGCTTGTACCACAAGCGTTTCAAACTGACTAAGGTTTTCATCGATTGATAAACCAATATTTTTCTGGTTAAAACTTTCAGTAGCTGAACTGACCCAGTTAACTTCAGAAAGTGAATGTTCTTTTGCTCGCTCATACCCTTTTAAATTTGGTATAAGGGCTATAGCTTGCAAGCTTGTCCATTTAGTTACCACTTTCAATACTTCTGAAGCATCTGCCATCTGCGGCACTTTCACTGGGTGAACAAATGAAGTTACTTCCACAGTATTTAAACCAGCCTCTAGCAAATGTTTTACTAGATTCACTTTTTCCACGGTTGAAATCAGCTTGGGATCATTTTGCAGCCCATCACGGGGACTGACATCGATAATTTTCACATCCGCCATTTATATGACTCCTTGTTCTTTCAGTTTTTTGAACTCATCAAAAGAAAAATTCATAAACTCCGTGTAAATTTCCTCGTTGTGTTGACCAAGACTTGGACCGCTCCATTTGATTTCTCCTGGCGTTTCCGAAAGCTTTGGCACAACCCCCGGAACAAGAACTTTAGTTCCATCAGGCAAGACTATTTCCTGCAGCATTTCCCTTGCCTTGTATTGCTCATCTTCAACAATTTCCTTGATTCCATATATAGGACCTACCGGTACGGATACTTCATCTAATATTCGCTGAGCCTCTTTTAATGGATGCTGTTTCGTCCATTCTTCAATGGTTGAATCAATGAAAATTACATTGTCCGCTCGCCCTTGGTTGGTTGAATAAGTCGGGTCATTCGCCAGGTCATCTCGGCCAATTGCTGTCATTAGACGTTTGAATATCTGATCCCCATTCCCACCAATAACCAAATGCTTTCCATCAGCACATTCATATGTGTTTGAAGGGGCGATTCCTGGTAGTGTACTACCTGTCCGTTCTCTTACCATCCCCGTTAAATCGTATTCGGGTAAAATTCCTTCTAGTAAACTAAAAACAGATTCATAGAGTGCGACATCAACGAGCTGGCCTTGTTTTTCTGGATCTTCTTCTCTTGCACGCAATGCCATCAACGTTCCAATGACTGCATAAAGTCCAGCAACCAAATCTCCTAATGCAATGCCGACCCGCACTGGGGGTAAGTCAGGGTAACCGGTCAAATACCTTAAGCCACCGATTGCCTCGGCCACACTTCCAAATCCAGGTTTTTCTCGATATGGACCCGTTTGACCATAACCTGAAACCCTGGTCATGATGATGGATGGATTGACCTTACGTAAATCTTCCAATCCAAGACCCCATCTTTCCAAAGTTCCAGGTTTGAAATTTTCAAGAACGACATCCACTTTCTCTGCAAGTTGACGAATAATATGCTGGCCCTCAGGATCACGCATATTCACTGTTATCGATTTCTTATTTCGAGATTGCACATACCACCAAACCGATGTGTCATTGTGCATCACACGCCAATTCCTCAGCGGGTCCCCTTTCGCTGGTTCTTCAACTTTGATAACCTCAGCACCAAACTCGGAAAGGATTTTCCCTGCAAATGGAGCAGCGACCAAGTTTCCTAATTCCAAAATCTTTACACCTTCAAGTGGCAGCTTTTTTGACATTTCTTACCCTCCTAAATCTTTCGAGCAAAATTCCATAAACAAATTGTAATCGCTTTCAATATGAGCTTTCATTAAACGCTTGGCTGCTTCCGCATCCTGATCCACAATTGCCTGAAAAATTTGTTGGTGCTCATGAATGGCATGTTCCATATGGAGCGGATTTTCATCGAGTATCGATTTGCGATAAAAACTATTAACCCCTCGAAATGCCGTCAGCATGGTAACGAGAAACTTGTTTCCGGTTGCCATAACAACGGCTTCATGGAAATTCACATTCGTATCATGGACTTTTTTCAGGTTATTAGTTTCTGAAATTTTACTCATCTGCAATAAAGAAGTACGAATGGTCTCAAGTTGTTCATGGGTCCTGCGTTCAGCTGCATAAAAAGCGGCTAGCGGCYCCATCTCAACCCGGCACTCATACAGATGTTGATAATCTTCGATTGACGGCTCAACAACCGTCACCCCGCCAGAATTATTTACGAAAAGCAGCCCATCTTTTTCAAGCATACGGATTGATTCACGAATCGGGCTTCGGCTGACCTGCAATTCCTCTGCAATCTTTTCCTCTATCAATCTTTCACCAGGCTTCAAACGACCCATAAGGATTTGTTCTTTCAAGTAGTCATACACTTGAGTTTTTAAAGTAGCCCTTTTTTTCACGATTGCTTCTATGATCCTCATCTCATTTCTTTTTCGTCGACTGTCGACTGTATACAATTTAGCTTTATGTTAGAATAATCAAAATAATTAAAACCGTCAATAAACTTTTTTATGATATTTTCAGTACTTAACCTTAATACCTACTCCTAACAAGGTTTTTCACTCGAAAAATTATTTTTACATTAATTATATTTACTTCAAGTAGTCCCGCTCTTCACATTCGCTTTGAAAAATCGGATGAAGGAAGTATATGAGTACACTACTTTTTAGGGATTTCTCGTAATAATGTTATATGTCACCAACTCAAAAACATAAAAAAATCCAGAACCAATTGGTTTCTGGATTTCTAAATTAAGTTATAAAATAGTTGTTTGCTGCGGAACAATCATCTTTTTGATTCCCGATACCCAGCAGCCCGCGCTGCGGATTTTGTACAGAAAGTATCTTCAGCTTCTGTTATATCGTAGTAGTCTCCTGAAGGTACATGAAAAATCTTTTCACCTGAGCTGGAAATATTCCCTTTGATTTTCATGCAGGAACGTTCTTCTTTTTCCTTAGCAGCTTGATCGGCCTTTTCCATCTCTGCCTTTTCTCTTGCAGCCTGTGCCGCTTTCTCTCTCTCGGCTTGTTCTGCTCTTTCTATAGCAGCCTGTTCAGCCTTTTCTTTTTCTTCCTGTTGCTTTTTCTTTTTATCTGCGTCATCAATCACTTTTACGGGTGCAATTAAACTTGTATCAGACTCAGTATCAGTGTCTGATTCAGATTCATTTACAGGTTGTTCATCCCATTCTTTGTAGTGTTCAATAATGCAAGGAATCAAAAACCATAGCAATAAAAGTAAAGCTAGTATAATCATGAGTCTCCATTGCCATATGGATTGGCCCTTTTTCTTTCTAACCTTGTACCATTTAGCAACTAGCAAAATCAATAAGACGAGAAGAATATTCCACCAAGCAGAAAAGATGCACACGATGATAAAGTATATAAATAATAAAACGTATAACAGGAATATCCCTATTAAGCTAAGTATGTCTAGCAAAAATGTTCCCTCCAAATTTATGTATTGAACCATTAGTTTTTGGAGACTACGATTCCACTTAAATCATTGTTCATCCTTTAGTCCAATAAAACCATGATAATATTATCATAGAAATACATAAATATTGATAGAAATAAAAATTATCACTATTTAAAGATGCCTGTTGCTCATTTCTAAATGAAGCAACAGGCATCTTTTCATCTTCTTATTATTAAACCAACTGCCCAACTTCATGTAGCATAGTCCCATTTTGTTTAAGGTTGGTATGCCACGAGAAAGCTTTTTCGAGTACGTGTGGGGTCTGGCCGCCACGTGTTAAGGCTTCTGCGTAATATTCCAATAATTGTGCACGATATGTTGGATGTGCACAGTTTTCAATAATTACTAGTACTCTTTCTCGTGGAGCTAAGCCTCGCAAATCAGCGTAGCCTTGTTCGGTAACCACGATGTCCACGTCGTGTTCGGTATGGTCAACATGCGACACAAACGGGACGATGCTTGAAATATTGCCGCCTTTTGCGGTGGATTTCGTAACGAAAATCGCAAGACGTGCGTTTCGGGCAAAGTCGCCGGATCCTCCTATACCGTTCATCATTTTCGTACCTGATACATGAGTCGAGTTGACGTTTCCGTAAATGTCGAACTCCAAGGCCGTATTGATTGAAATGAGTCCGAGACGACGAATGATTTCCGGGTGATTCGAGATTTCCTGAGGACGCATGATGAGTTTATCGCGGTACTTCTCAAAGTTACCGAACACTTTGTCCATTTTGTCCTCTGATAATGTAATCGAACAGCAAGAAGCTGATTTCACTTTTCCTGCATCAATTAAGTCGAAAACCGAATCCTGTAACACTTCAGAATAGACATCAAGATCGGTGAATTCCGAATCGATCATCCCGTGTAACACAGCATTTGCCACAGAGCCGATTCCCGATTGAAGTGGTGCGAGTTTATCCGTCAGTCTTCCTACGCGRATTTCTGAACGTAGAAATTCGAGTAAATGATCTGCCATTTGCTTAGTTTCAGCATCTGGAGCGACGATCGTAGAAGGTGAGTCCATCGGATTCGTGAAAACGATTCCTTTAATCTTCGCTGGGTCAATCTTAATACCAGAGGTCCCAATTCTGTCATCTGGGTTCATTAACGGAATCGGTTTACGTTCACCTTGTTGTCCTGTGTCATAAATATCATGTAGACCTTCAAGCATTTCTGGCTGCGCCATATTGATTTCCACAATGATGTGCTTCGCATGTTCTGCGAAAATCGATGAGTTTCCAACCGATGTCGTTGGGATAATCAAGCCATCTTCCGAAATTGAAACCGCTTCCAAAATTGCAAAGTCAATCGGACCAATAACTCCCGCACGAATAAATTCTGCCGTATGCGACAGATGTTGATCGACAAACAGCATTTCCCCATCATTTATTTTGCCACGCATAGTCGGATCTGCTTGGAATGGCAATCGTTTTCCGACAATACCCGCTTCTGCAAAAGCCTTATCGATATCCGAGCCAAGAGAAGCACCAGTATATATATTCACTTTGAATGTTTCAGTTTCGGCACGCTTGATTAACGCAAATGGGACCGCTTTCGCATCTCCTGCACGTGTGAACCCACTTAGGCCTAGCGTCATCCCATCATTAATCCACGTTGCCGCTTCTTCAGGCGTAACTACGCGATTTTTTAAATCCGGGTGTTTGATTCGTTTTAATTTTTCTTCCATATTAAAAACCCTCTATTTCATGACTTTTTCAATAATTCTAACAAACAAAATACTGATTTTGAGGTTTAGGGAAAGAAACAGGGATTTACCCGCTGAAACAGGCAAATCCCTCGCTGAAACAGTAGATTAGAAATCAAGTAACTTCCGAAAATAGCTGGCATACGATTGACTCACCGGAATTTTCGTTCCGTCATTCATCAGCAACACGAGTGTAGAATGCGTATCCGGAAAGACTTCGCGAATCTGGTGGACATTGACGATAAACGAGCGATGGCAACGAACGAACAACTCACGTGGCAAAATAAATTCAAACGCCTGGAGAGATTTGCGATGAGTACCCGAAACTCCATTTGCTTCTATATGCGTTTTCTTCCCTCGCACTTCCAGAAACTTCACATCTGTAAATGGCACTGGAACCCACCCGTCCTGAGTCTTCAGCATGACGACAGACTTCCCTTCCGTGAAAGAAGGATAAATGGCTGTTACGCTTCCAACGACTTTTCCATCACGGTGGAAAGGTACGGCCATGCCATGGTATGGAACAGCAAACACATCACGATTGATGAAGTCCGAGACCTTTTGTCCAGAGGATAGTGCCTTGTGGGCTAGCGACCCTGGTTTCACCATGT
The DNA here is from genome assembly GCF_056401595.1 of Paenisporosarcina sp. P4_E4_2. Classification (NCBI taxonomy): domain Bacteria; kingdom Bacillati; phylum Bacillota; class Bacilli; order Caryophanales; family Caryophanaceae; genus Paenisporosarcina; species Paenisporosarcina sp. P4_E4_2. Next base: position 13,360 of record NZ_JBFUJC010000057.1, read on the forward strand.
CCCCCGCCTTTATTTTCAAATCCACTCGGACGCTTGGACGGTAATATACATAGTGTTCCCCGTCGGATACAGCAATCGAGATTTCATCCGAAAACAACTCCCCAATCACATCCAGCATTTCGTAATCTTGAAAATCCTTCATCTTGCAAAAGCACCTCTCTCGTAAACTAACATTCCTTCCTTCAATAATAACTGGTATTGGGGATGTATGGACAAAGACTGCTCATATAAGAACAAAAAACGAAGGATGTGACCACGTCACTTCCTTCGTTTCTGTTTGTCCTTATTTTAAATAATTGATCGCTCGTTTCAGGTAAATATCTATATCCGTTTCGTTAAAATACGAAAAATGATTCCATCCATGTGTAGTGTGAGGAATTTTGATTTCGTTAATGGTCACCATATTGTCCGTATGTACGATCCCGTCATTCAACAGACCCAGATTTTTCCCGGCTAATGCAAAGTACTTTTTATTGGCATCTATTAAATCACTTGAATTTAATTGGCTAATAAAATCTGAGTTATTGGCGAGATCATGGAAACCTTGTAAATTCCCTGGCCTTACCAAGTGCCAAAAGTCTTCACTTTTTATTGAGTTTTTGCCCATTATGTTACTAAGTATGCCATACAGGATTAAGCATTTTCGAGCTAACATTGGGACACTAATCAAGATCGAGCCATTATTCGGTGTTCCAGCCATGATGATTTTATCTATCGGTGCCTTTTGTTCGATATAAGCAGAACGGCTGACCAGTCCCCCCATGCTATGAGCTACGATTAATATTTCCTTCTGAGGATACTTCTTCTTTAAACTCTCTATTTCTTTAGCCAAGAAAATCCCATTGTCTCTTATTCTTTCATCTACTGTGAGGTATTCAAAACCAAAAACTTCATAGTCATGACTTAGTGTATTAAACAAATTGAAGAATGAAGCACCTATACTGGATACCAATCCGTGGACGATGATTGCTATAGGTTTGTTTGGATCTATGGGTTCATCAGCTAGTTTTTCCTTTCGGAATGAGTCGTCTCCATCTTTTATTAATCTGAAAAGACCGAGTTCACTTGGTTCGCTTTGAAACTTATTTAACACAATGTAAAAACTTTTATCAGAGGATGAACCAATCG
>NZ_JBFUJC010000058.1:0-12194 GCF_056401595.1 Paenisporosarcina sp. P4_E4_2
ACCAAAAAACCCTTGTGGTTTGACGATAGCAAACATATGAATTCCTCCCGCTCACTTACCCGTAATGTTATGTACTTAAGGATATCAAGGAGGCGTATGTAATTAATCCGTCTGCAGACGTAGCAAGAGACGGACGTCAGGAGTGTTTTATCTAAGCTTCATGCAAAATTACAATTTTGAAACAAGTAAAAAACGGGCGTACCCCAAAAGTGTTATACACTAATGGAGTACCCCCGTCATTCAATAAAACGTTATATCCTTACACTGTTTGGTTATCGATTGCTTCATTGTACATATCAGTATCCAGCTCGCCTGTTATTTTAGAAGTCGTAACACCTGACACCATAGCGCCACTTACATTTAGCGCTGTACGTCCCATATCAATTAAAGGCTCGACTGAAATTAGTAACCCGGCTAATGCAACAGGTAAATCCATTGCGGACAATACGAGAATAGCAGCAAAAGTTGCGCCTCCGCCAACCCCAGCCACGCCGAACGAACTAATGGCTACAACAGCAATCAACGTTAACAGGAACATCGGCTCTAATGGATTTTGTCCTACTGTTGGCGCAATCATGACCGCAAGCATCGCAGGATAAATACCTGCACAACCATTTTGGCCAATGGATAATCCGAATGAACCTGCAAAATTAGCAATACCTTCTGGTACACCTAAACGAGTAGTTTGAGCATTGATTGTCAGTGGTAAAGTACCTGCACTTGATCGTGAAGTGAAAGCAAACAATAATGGTTCAGCTGCTTTTTTCACATAAGTGAATGGGTTTAATCCAGAAAGTGAAACGATCAATAAGTGAATAGCAAACATAATAATCAATGCGACGTATGACGCAATGACAAACTTACCTAAATCATAAATGGCATCAAAATCAGACATGGCAACGGTGCGTGCCATAATGGCCAAAATTCCATATGGCGTCAAACGTAAGATGATTTTCACAACACGCATGATCCATGCATACACTGCATCCACAGTGCTTTTTAGTACAGCCGCATGTTCTTCTTCTTTTCTAGCTATTCCTAAATAAGCGAAGCCTAAAAATGCAGCAAAAATGACAACAGCAATAGTGGAAGTCGGTCGTGCACCTGTGAAATCAAGGAATGGGTTTCCTGGTAACAAATCAACAATCTGTTGTGGCAATGTTAGATCAGCCACTTCTGCCGTACGCATTTCAATGTAAGCGCCGCGCTCCGTTTCAGCGTCTCCGCTCACAATTTGGGAAGCATCTAAATCGAATACAACCGCTGAAAGGATTCCGACTGCAGCAGCAACTGCTGTAGTACCAATCAATAAGCTTAAAATAAGGCCCGTCTTTTTGCCGAAATTTTTCCCGATTGTAATCTTGGTAAAGGCTGAAAGGATGGAAATGAACACTAATGGCATAACAATCATTTGAAGCAATTTGATGTAACCATTTCCAACTAGATTGAACCATTGGACTGATTCACTCAGTATTTCAGAATCTGTCCCATATACATAGTGTAAAACTAGACCATATGCAATCCCTAAGCCAAGTCCTGTGAACACCCTTTTTGAAAATGAAATATGCTTCCGTCCCATGTATATAAGAAGTCCAATTAAGAGTAGCAATATGGCGGCATTGATAAAGATAAATAAATAATCCAAAATAATCCCCCCTGCTCATAATAAAGTCACCACAGCCAAAAGCTTAAGGAGTCGAGAAACATTCATTTAACTGTTCGATTTTTCACCCCCTTCTTTCTTATGTTACTTTAAGCTATACTTAAATATGACCAAATCAGTTTATTTAGGAGGGACTATATGGCTGCCAATTTACTCGGCATCGGCTTTTCCGCCATTATCATACTTAATATTTTTCTAGCCATTGTGTTAATCTTCCTTGAGCGGCGAGATGCCTCTTCAACATGGGCATGGTTGATGGTCTTATTTTTTATTCCTATCCTAGGATTCATTCTTTATTTGATGTTGGGTAGACAATTACGTAAAAGGCATTTATTCCGATGGGAAGGTCGCAGTAAAATCGGGATTGATAACTTGATAGATTATCAAATTGATGCAATCGAAGAAGGAACTTTTGAGTATCGTCTTGACGATTCCCAAGACTACCAAGATATGATTTACATGCACTTGCGTAACAATCATGCTGTACTGACACAGGATAATGCATTGACGATTTACAATGATGGAAATGAAAAGTTTTCCGCTTTATTAGAAGACCTGGAACACGCGAAAGACCACATTCATATTCAATATTATATTTTCCGTTTAGATGGTCTCGGTCGTCGCATCTATGATGTACTCATTAAAAAGGCAAAGCAAGGCGTGAAGGTCCGTTTACTTTTTGATGATATGGGCTCACGGGGAGTTCGTAAAAAACATTTCAAGGAACTTATGGATTTGGGTGGCGAAGTGGAAGCATTTTTCCCTTCGATCATGCCGCTCGTTAATCCTCGAATGAATTACCGTAATCATCGCAAAATCGTTGTAATTGATGGACGCGTCGGCTATATTGGTGGATTTAACGTTGGAGACGAGTATTTAGGATTAGATCGCAAATTCGGCTATTGGCGCGATACACATTTACGCATTGAAGGCAGTGCCCTTCACCCTTTGCAAACAAGATTTATTTTGGACTGGAACCAGGCGGCATCGAAGGAACAGGATATCGAATACTCCGATCGTTATTTCCCTGCTATTCCTTTGAAAGGATCAGTCGGCTTGCAAATTGTTTCAAGTGGACCTGATTCAGAGTGGGAACAAATCAAAAATGGTTATTTGAAGTTAATTACAATGGCTAAGAAATATATTTATATTCAATCACCTTATTTCATTCCCGATGCGAGTTTTATGGATACACTTCGCATTGCTTGTCTATCCGGTATTGATGTACGGATTATGATTCCAAATAAACCTGACCATATGTTTGTTTACTGGGCGACTTACTCGTACGTCGGCAATCTAATAAAAGCAGGGGCAAAAGTATATATTTACGACAATGGTTTCCTGCATACGAAAATGATTGTAGTCGACGATGAAGCCTCTACTGTTGGGACAGCAAATATTGATGTACGCAGTTTCAAATTAAACTTCGAAGTGAATGCCTTTATTTATGATCGGGAAACTTCCCATCAATTGGCTGAGTTATTTGAGCAGGATATGTTGTTATCCAGGGAGTTAACATGGGAACTTTATGAATCCCGGACAAGAATAATTAAATTGAAGGAGTCTTTCTCCAGACTTCTATCTCCTATTCTTTAATAATGACTACTTTAAAACCGGCATGAAGATAATTTAATCTTCATGCCTTTTTATTTGGTGCAACGGACTCAACACTATTAAAAGCCCCTATTTTATATGCACTCTATCCGTTCTGTGCTATTATGTACGATGTAACAAAATAGGAAGAGGTTCGCAAACTCCCTCTATAAAAAACTAAGGTGAAAACTGTTGCTTAGCATTACAGTTTTTTGTGCTTAATCAGCCCCAATTCAGTTCATGCATCCGCCGATTCGCTCGGTGACTGCCATTTTCATGTTTATATGTGATGTTCGAAAACTGAATCACCTAAATAGAGATGTCGAATACTCATTCTTCAAAAGGAGAAATGAGCAATGAAACAAGGAAAAGCAGTGGTCGTCTTTAGTGGTGGCCAGGACAGTACCACTTGTCTACTGTGGGCTTTAACACAGTACGAAGAAGTGTATACAGTTACGTTTGACTACGGTCAACGACATATCGAAGAAATTACATGTGCAGAAGAAATTGCCAAGGAATTAAACGTGCCATTTAAAGTGTTGGATATGACACTAATCAACCAGCTATCTGCCAATGCACTTACCAGAGATGACATTGCAGTAACCGATGCAGTCGATGGTGAATTGCCATCAACATTCGTCCCAGGAAGAAATCATTTATTCCTATCATTTGCGGCCGTTTATGCTCAGTCAATTGGGGCACGCCATATCATTACAGGCGTTTGTGAAACTGATTTCAGTGGATACCCAGATTGTCGTGATGTATTTGTAAAAGCACTTAATGTTTCCATTAACCTGGCTATGGATACTTCACTTGAATTCCAAACACCATTAATGTGGTTGAATAAAGCGGAAACATGGAAACTCGCTGATGAATTAGGCGCGTTGGATTTTGTCCGCACCAAAACACTCACTTGTTATGAAGGAGTTCGCGGGGATGGCTGTGGCGAGTGTCCGTCATGCGTATTGCGCAAAAATGGGTTAACAACTTACCTTGAAGAAAAACAAGGGAGTGCAGCCCAGTGATTCAGCAATTTTACCCACAAACACCTCATACTTACCGATTTGAATTAAACAAAGATATGCATTTGTCTGCGGCGCATTTCATTCCACATGCCGACGCGGGCAACTGCCAATATATGCACGGCCATACGTACTTCATCAACATTACGATTGCTGGAGACGAACTGGATGAAATGGGTTTTCTTATTGATTTCAAAGTGATTAAACATCTCATTCACAAAAAATATGATCATACAGTGCTGAATGATCATCCAGAATTCAAACAGAATAACCCTACGACCGAACAAGTAGCTCAAGTGATTTGGACGACCATCCAACAGAAATTGATGACTTTGTCCAACCAACCAAAATGTATTCAAGTTGTGGTTCGTGAAACCCCTACCAGCTATGTTGTGTATCGTCCGAAAGCGGAGGATCTGCTATGAAAATACCTGTGATGGAAATATTCGGACCCACCATACAAGGTGAAGGAATGGTCATTGGACAAAAGACGATGTTTGTCCGTACGGGCGGATGTGATTATTCATGTTCATGGTGCGACTCCAAATTCACTTGGGATGGAACCGGTAAAAGTACTGCAATGAAAGCAGAGGAAATCATTTCTTCACTCAAAGAAATCGGCGGAGACGCTTTTTCACATATAACGATTTCAGGGGGCAATCCTGCTCTTCATAAAGGGTTGGGTGAATTCATCAACCAATGTCACGAGCAAGGATGGAAAGTGGCCATTGAAACACAAGGATCATTTTGGCAAGACTGGCTAACAGAAATCGATGATATCACGATTTCCCCAAAACCACCGAGCTCGCTAATGGTGACTGATTTTAACAAACTTGATACTTTCATGATGAATTTAAAAGACTCCCATATCAGTCTGAAGGTTGTCGTTTTCAATGAAGAAGACTTTGATTTTGCAGAAATGGTACACATGCGTTATCCGGCCGTTCCTTTCTACTTGCAGGTCGGAAATGAAGATGTACTAACCGTCGATGATCAAGCATTGGTTTCGACTCTATTGACCCGATTTGAATGGCTGATTGACCGTGCCATGAAATCTACTATTATGAACGATGCTAAAGTATTGCCCCAATTGCACGCATTAGTTTGGGGAAATAAACGCGGTGTCTAACTAGGAGGAAATAAGATGAGTGGCCGTCAAAAAGAAGATTTAGAAGGAATCAGTTTATTAGGCAATCAAAATGTACAATATGATTTTTCATATAATCCCGGTGTGTTGGAATCATTCGATAACAAACATCCATATAGAGACTATTTCGTGAAGTTCAATTGCCCGGAGTTCACTTCATTATGTCCAATCACTAGCCAGCCCGATTTCGCTACGATTTATATCAGTTATATTCCTGATATTAAAATGGTCGAAAGTAAGTCCCTAAAATTATATTTGTTCAGCTTTAGAAATCATGGAGACTTCCATGAAGACTGCATGAATATCATCTTGAACGACTTGGTTGAATTGATGGACCCACGCTACATCGAAGTTTGGGGCAAATTTACTCCGCGTGGCGGTATCAGTATTGACCCTTATACGAACTATGGAAAACCTGGTACCAAATATGAAGAAATGGCTGCACATCGCATGATGAATCACGACATGTATCCAGAAACGATTGATAATCGTTAATATATAACCAAGAAAAAGACACTCAGAAATTTGAGTGTCTTTTTTGATTCAGGCTTTTTTAAACTATTCGGTTAGCTAATATAGATATAAAAATAGAGAGGGACTCATCTCCCTTTCCGCGGACGAACCGGCAAGCGCAAATGTACGATAAACAACAGGATAGTTTAACATAGACTATTTATTATTCTTCAAACCGAACCTTTACTCTTACCAAATCTTGAATGCTTCCATCATTGGCACTTCGTGTATAGACTCTTAATTCACCTGTAGGCGTGGAGGGTTTAAGCTCGAATTGAGCATTGGTGGAGAATTCAGCATATTCAGGTCCGGCTGCACGTGCCGTTATGCTTTTCTCCTTGGATACCACATTTCCTTGTGTGTCCAAGATGCTATAAAGTACATTTGCTTCAAAAGCCCTTGCCATTCCTTGAATTAAGCCACCTGATTGAAGTACATCCCCTGGCAATGGATGTAGGACCAGTATGTTGCGGGAAGCAGGTAACGGCATAAGTAAGCGATAGCCAAGATACAGCACTTCAGGGGAAAATCCTGCCCGACGTTCATTCGCTCTAATTATTTTTTCCAGAGACACTCCTGTTTGACTGGAAATTCGCGATAATGAGTCTCCACTAGATACTTCATATATGAATGCCGGGACACGAATGACTTGGTTTGAAAAAATAAAATTGGGATTCGCTATCTGTGAGTTAATGCCAAATAAAAGGTCTGTAGACACAGAAAACCGTTGTGCTATGGAAAACAAAGTGTCACTTGGGGAGACTACGTAATACACTTCATTTTGAAAACCGAATCTTCCCCCCGGAATTATGAGTAATTGACCGGGAAAGATCAAGCCAGGATCGGTGAAGGGCGGATATAGGGAGTTTGCTTGTTCAATAGCAGCGACTGTACTGCCAAAACGCCTGGCAATGCTGTACAGGGTATCACTAGGTTGAACCGTATAGACATATTGGGTATTTTCACTAACCGTCATGTATGAACTCCTTTTACCCCATCTTATACATTGGTACGCAAAGTGGTTCCCGGAAAAGCGTAAGGTTAGACACTTTACACAGCCTCCAGATTAAGGATAACTACATTAACATATCGATACAAAATAAAAAGAAGAGGAACGAATCCTCTTCTTTTTATRGATCTAAATATTCTTCCAGCGTCTGTTTATGTGTAAACATATCCGTAGCAGGCTCTACTCCTACATAACGGAAATGCCATGACTCGTGCATATAGCCCGTTACTTCTTCTTTCCCAAGTGGATATCGCATGATAAACCCATACTTATGGGCATTACTTGCAATCCATTGGCCTGCTGGTGTTTTTCCAAAAGAAGCAGAAGCCCAGTGCTTTTCAAAGTTTCTCTCTCCGATATCAAAAGCCAAACCTGTCTGATGCTCAGAGTATCCAGGGCGTGCACTATACTGATCTGCAGCTTGTTGACCGTCTTTCGAAACATATTGATTATATAATGTCTCCTGTCGCTCAAAAGAACGGAACGTACTGAATGCTACCAGTTCAAAGCCATCAAGTTTAGCGGCAGCTGCCATTTGATCGAAAGCTTCACGGGCCTTTGAATCTTCGCCTTTATTGTAGTCTGTCGGTAATGGATAGTGTTTATTTGCAATAACAAACCCTTCTACGAGTGTCGGGGTTGATGGATATTTTTGATTTGGTATATATTCATCGCTTGCTGGTTTTTCAACTGGTGGTGATGGACTTTCTTTCGGCTCGACTGGTGTTTCAGTCTTTTCCGGTTTCTTTGGAGGGACAGTTTCTTTAGGCAGTTCCGGCTTTTGAGTTTGATTTGGATCTTCATTTACTTCATCCACCTGTTTGTCCGTACTATGTGATGGTTCAGGTTCATCTGTTTTTTGAAAATTCATAGCAGTTATACTTTCATCCAGACTCCAGTTGTGTAATCCCATCCAAACCACAGGTGCAAGTAATACAAGGGAACCTAGAATAACAGCGAGGACAATTGGCCAATTCTTTTTATCTTTTTTATTAAAACGGTATTTTGGAGATTGCATGAGAAGCCTTCTTTCATTTTACTTATATTTATTTTACCATTAAATTGTTTATAGATGACACCCATCAATATTTTTTCGCTATAATACATTAGACTATTGAAATAGATAAGAGGTTTCATTTATGATAAATTCGCAAAAATGGTTATCTACTAATTTCTTCGCCTTCTTCTTTACATGGGGCGTATTCCTCCCCTTTTGGACAGGCTGGTTAACAACGGAAAAAGGACTTTCCGTTTCTCATGCAAGTCTTATTATGGGGGCAGGAATGCTGGCGCGTGCCATATCTACATTTGTGTTATTTCCTGCAGCTACGAAAATCTTCTCTCTTCGTGTAGTGATGATGTGGACGGCATTTTTGTCATTGTTGGTCATGGCATTGTATATTCCCGCCAACACATTCGTGTCATTACTACTTATCACTATTGCTTTTAATTTCGTTTATCCAAATTTGCTTCCTGCGATGGAAAGTAGCGCGTCGGTTTTAATTCAAAATGAACAAATACATTACGGAAAAAGTCGTTCCTTTGGTTCAATTGGCTATACGGTAGGTCTCTTACTCATCGGAGCGGTTGTAGCTATATGGTCGGAACAGGCTATTCTATGGGTTATGTTGGCTGGACTTGCTTTTATGTGGATTTTGCATACGCGTCCAGCTCCTGTTTCTCTTACCGTGAAACACAAGTCTATTGATGGAGAAAACAGAAAATCCAATTTCAAACGTTTACTTTCTTCCAAACCTTTTGTAACCGTGTTGATCCTTGCTATATTACTCCAAGGAGCCCATGCTTCCTATTACAACTTTGGTTATATCTACTTACAAGATCTTGGCGTGAACAGTTTATATATTGGGTTAGTTTTAAATGTCGCGGTTCTTTTGGAAATTTTATTTTTCACTAGAGCAGACAAACTCTTCGCCAACACCAAAGTGTCTACCATGTTTTTGATTGCTGGCATCGGATCCACTATTCGTTGGGTCTTGATCTATCTTTTCCCCAACGTTTGGGTATTTAACATCTCTCAGTTGCTTCACGCTGCTTCTTTTGGTGTGGCGCATTATGCCTTTATCCAGTATATTTCAAGGAGTCTATCTCCCAGTGACATCCCTGCGGCTCAAGGAATGTATGCCGCATTTGCCTTTAGTTTAAGTACTGCTATATTGACGTTGGCAGGCGGATATTTATATGAAATTCATCCAGGGGCCGCTTTCTTGGGCATGACGTTATGTTCCATTCCATCCATCGTTATCGTACTGCTTACAAGAAAAAAGTTCTCATATTAAAAACTTTTTTCATTAGACGGACAGAAAACTATCTTGCAATACGAATCATATAGTAACAAAATCGAGACAGGAGTGTGTCTATATGTCACGAATCTCAAAGTTCGACGTGCTACTATTAATGCATCAATTAGATGAACTCTTAGAAAACCGTAAAGAAGATAGAACCCGAGACAAAAACAGAGACAATAAACAGAAAAACGTTCGCAACCGTTAAAGGTTACGAACGTTTTTTATTTGAGTACTCCACAAGCAATTCGATCTCCCGAGTTCCCTGAAGGATCCGTCACATAATCATCTGCTTTTTCATGAATCACTAATGCACTTCCATCATCATCAAGTAATGAATTTGATTTTCCTTTTTCTAGTGTCACATGCGGAGAAGTARTTTCTAAATCTACTTCGCCATTTTCGTTCACGGTCAAATTAGGAAGGTCTCCGGCATGAAACCCTTTGGGATTCTCAAAACCATGTTGTTTTTTTGCAGGATTCACATGACTTCCTGAAGTTGTAAACTTCGGATATTCACACTTTCCTACTTCATGGAAATGAACTGCTTTGACTCCTGGTGTTAGTCCTTTCAGCATTAGATGAATTCTAACTCCCGATTCTGTTTCGGTTAACTCTGCTGAACCTATTCCTTTACCAGTGGCATCTACAATAGTGGTTGCAAGTGAATGTTCAATCACACCACTTACTGGAATTGAATCATTTTGGGGAATGCATCCTGATGTGAGTATAGCAACACATACTATCATCCATTTTTTCATCTAAAAACCTCCATGCATGAATATAGTCTCTCATTAGCATGATGGCTTAAAATTTATAGTTTATACACTTTTAAAGAAACATCATTAAAAGTGTTACGAAAAACGCAATTACAAACAATATGGCTACCGATTTCATCCACTTAGCCTCTTTGCCAAATCCACTTTCTTTTAACTTCATCGCACGATAACCATTCGTTATGGCGAATATCGCGGTCATGAACAAAACAGCCATGTTAATGTTCCCTTTAATAATAAATACAATGGCCAATATACTTAAAACGGTCATGAGTAAACCGATTAACCAATTAGTCTTCATCATGCTCTCTCCTAGAAAAAAAGTCGGGGCAATGTGCCACCGACTTTTTCATGTTATTCTTCTAATGCTTTTTCAGGATGATTCGAGTAAAACTTGCGTCCTAAATAGGTTTGGAATATTAACAGTAAACCACCAACTGTCCAGTAAAGTGGTAGAGCTGCCATCGATGTAAATGACACGAACATAATCATGATTGGTGAGATATACACAAACATCTTCATTTGCTGCTTTTGTTGTTCAGGAACGGTCCATAATGACACTTTTGCTTGTAAGAAGTAAACAGCACCTGCAATCAACGTCATGATAATATCAGGTGATCCCAAACTATACCATAAGAATTGATGATCCTTTACTTCTGGAGAATGCAAAATCGCAAAATAAAGTCCCATAATGATTGGCATTTGTATCAACATAGGCAAGCAACCCATATTTAATGGATTTACATTATGTTTACGGTAAAGTCCCATCATCTCTTGCTGTAACTTCATTTGCTCTTCTTTGTCTTTCGATGCTTTAATTTTCTTTTGGATTTCATCCATTTCTGGCTTCATTGCATCCATTTTGACTTTCATGCCTTGTTGATTTTTATAGTTACGCAACATTAAAGGCATTAATATAAGTCGAATCAATACAGTAATCGCAATAATAGCTAAGCCGAAACTTCCGTTAAACAAATCACCAAAAAAGTTAAGCGAATATTCAAAAGGGTATACTAAAAAGTCATAGAAAAACCCTTCCTTATTTTCAACACCCGAACAACCACTTAAAACTACGGCAGCCATCACAAGCATTGACAGTAATCCGATTTTTTTCTTCACTAGGTTCACCTTCATCTTTTAAACTATAGAAAAGTATACCTTATATGACTACCAAATTTCAAATCCAGAGAAAAAAGAGTCGTATGGACGACTCTTTAAACTGTTGTTGGTAATGTAAACCTAAAATATTCATGTTCTTTTTGGTCACGAAATTGTTTAGGAGTAACCTCTGTATATTTCTTAAATATTCGGGTGAAATAGCTCTGATTGCAGAAATGATATTGTCTTGAAATCGCTGAAATACTTTTGTTTGTATGGCGCAAATAGTATTGTGATTCTTCCACACGTCTGACATTTAAATATTCTACCAGCGTAATCCCAACATGTTCCCGGAAAATTCGTGATAGGTGGCTCGTGCTGACTTGGAAATGCTTTGCAATATCTTCTACTGTCAATTCGGATTCTACTTCCTCGTTAATAAACAAAATTACTTTATTTACGGTTTGATGACTGAAGGTAGGTTGTTTTCTTTCGGAAATTACGGACACAAAAAAATCGATTAAATCATCTGCAAATTGAAGGAATGCCGCGTCACTCATATGAAAATCAATCATTTCGATACAGGCTGCATTAAAAGCAAAAGCCTTTTTTGAAGGCACTTGGTTTTCATATAATTTCCTCGCCATAATGGATGACAGCACATTGAAGTAATTTTTAACTCCACGAATCGTCTGCTTACCTGCTCTCAGAGATATTAGATCGATAATTAGATGCAAGGTTTTCTTTGCTTGTTCCGTTTCCAAATGGTGAATTTCATACAAAAGCTTAGCTTCCAATTCAAAGAAATCATCTATTCCTTCAAACTGAGAGGATATTTCAATTTCACTCATATATTTTTTAGCTATTGTTTCACTGCCTGTTGATTGATTTAACTGCATAAAAACTCACCACCCGTATTTCACCATATTAGTTAACTATATAATTAATTGTCATCTATGAATATAGTTTTATTACTTTTTTATTTTTTGTAAATTTTCTGTAATATTAGGTATTTTATCACATCTGTACGACATGCTCCATCAAAAGAAACAAGAGACATTTAATATATT
>NZ_JBFUJC010000059.1:0-12129 GCF_056401595.1 Paenisporosarcina sp. P4_E4_2
CTTCCTATCTCCCCTTATATAATAAAGTCAAAGTTAGTCAAAGTCAGGTACATGGTGCATCCTATTGGGATGCCCACGTGAAATATAGCCACTAACCTTAATCGCACTCAGAGTTAATTGATCAGGAGGTGATTGCATGCGGAATATATCAGATATTATTGAAGGGTATTTAAAGAAAGTTATCGAATTAGATGAAAAAGGGCATGTTGAGATAAAGCGCAGTGAGATTGCGGAGCAGTTTCAATGTGTGCCTTCACAAATTAATTATGTGATTAATACGCGCTTCACCGCTGACCGTGGTTACCTCGTTGAAAGTAAGCGGGGGGGCGGGGGGTATATTCGAATAGTTCGGGTACGCGCTCATACGAAGGCYGATTTAATTGAAACCATTCTGGCAAGTTTAGAGCGTGGAGCTTCTCAAACGATGACGGAAGATATTATCTTTYGTTTAATCGATGAGAATGTAGTGACGAAGCGTGAGGCGAAAATGATGCTCGCGGCACTCGATCGTACAACCCTCAATACCCCATTGCCGCATCGAGATGAATTGCGTTCACGCATATTGCAAGCGATGCTTATGACATTCAAGTATGAACAGTTAAAGTGAGGCGAGCGCGAGATGATTTGTGAGAATTGTAAACATCGTCCGGCAAAAGTTACCGTGACGCAAATACAAAATGGAGAACAGGTGCAACGACATTATTGTGAGGTCTGCGCAAAAAATTTCCATCCGTTTCATTTGGATTTTCAGCAGGATCCACTTTCGCTACATCAGTTATTGTCCAATTGGTTTGGCGTCCCGGAAAGCAAACAAGTGCAACAAAAACCTCAACCAGAAGCTAAGACATGCAGTTCATGTGGATGGACATTCCGACAGTTTTTAAACCAAGGGAAGTTTGGGTGTGCACATTGTTATGAAAGTTTTCACGAACAATTACCGGACGTCTTCAAAAAATTGCACAACGGCAATGTGAAACATGTGGGAAAAGCGCCAGGTACATTTGGCCAAACACTGCAATTAAAAAAACAAATTGAAGCAATTCGCACGTCCATGCGCACGGCGATTGAGATTGAAAATTTTGAAGAGGCGGCACGACTTCGGGATGAAGCTCGCTCGTTAGAGGAACAGCTGAAAAGCGGAGGTGAAAACCGCGATGTCCATTGAACGTTTTCTAAATAATTCCGTTACAAGTTGGATGGCCGGCGAGGGAGAGCATGCAGATATCGTGATGAGCACGAGAATCCGGCTCGCCCGAAATTYAACAGGTTACCGATTTCCACTTTCTTTTACGGAAAATGAAGCGCTGCAAGTAGATCAAGCGATTTCTTCAGTTTTACTTGATGCAGAAGCGGAACTTGAGTCGACCTTTTCGTATATAGATATAAAAGAGCTATCTGCGCTCAATCGGCAAGTGCTGGTTGAAAAGCATTTAATCAGTCCGAAATTGGCTCACTCGGAAATAGCAGGGTCCGTTTTATTATCAGATGATGAAGCGGTCAGTGTGATGGTCAATGAAGAAGATCATATTCGCATACAATGTATTTTCCCGGGAATGCAGTTAAACGAAGCATGGCGTCAGGCAAACCATATAGATGACGTCCTTGAAAAAGAACTGCCCTATGCATTTGATGAACAGTTTGGCTATTTAACGAGTTGTCCGACGAATACGGGCACTGGCCTACGGGCATCGGTGATGATGCATTTACCAGCACTCACGATGACAAAGCAAATGGATCGTATTGTAACGGCGATTACACGTCTCGGGATGGTCGTACGCGGCATCTACGGAGAAGGTAGTGAAGCCCTCGGCAATGTGTATCAAGTATCAAATCAAACAACTCTCGGGAAATCAGAAGAAGATATCTTAACTGATTTGCAAAGCATCACTGAACAAATTATTCAAAAAGAACGTGAAGCAAGAGCGGCTCTCTTACATACGAGACCGAATGTATTGGAAGATCGTCTGTATCGTTCACTTGGTGTTTTGACGTATGCACGGCTTTTAACAACAGAAGAAGCGGGACGCTGTTTATCAGACGTGCGTCTTGGCATCGATCTAGGTTTGATTAAAGGTGTCGATGTTTCAATTTTGAATGAATGCATGGTTTTCATGCAACCAGGTTTTTTACAGAAGTATGCAGATACGTCCCTGCAACCCGAAGAACGCGATGTGTTTCGGGCAAAGTTGTTTAGGGAACGGTTGCAAGTAGACAATAATTTAGACAATGAAGGAGAGGAACCTCATGATGTTTAATCGATTTACACAACGCGCACAAAAAGTACTCCAATTAGCTCAAGAAGAAGCCATTCGTATGAAGCACGAGTCAATTGGTACTGAACATATATTATTAGGCTTAATTCGAGAGGGTGGCGGAATTGCTGCAAAAGCAATGGAAGCAATCGAAGTCAGCCCGCAAATGATTGAAGAAGGCATTGAAGAACTGGTAGGAATGGGAACTGGTGACGTAGGTCCAATCGTTCATTACACACCACGTGCGAAGAAAGTCATTGAGTTATCAGTAGACGAATCGCGTAAACTGGGCCATTCATACATCGGCACAGAGCATTTATTGCTGGCATTGATTCGCGAAGGTGAAGGTGTAGCGGCTCGTGTGCTTAACAATTCAGGTGTCAGCTTGAATAAAGCACGTCAACAAGTGCTGCAATTACTGGGTAGCAACGATCATGTTCAAGCGAACAGCGGAAACAATCCTGCTGCGAGCACACCAACGCTTGATAGCTTGGCTCGTGATTTAACACAAATTGCACGCGAAGGAAGCTTGGATCCAGTCATTGGACGTAGCAAAGAAATCACGCGTGTCATTGAAGTGCTATCACGTCGTACGAAAAACAACCCTGTTCTTATTGGGGAACCGGGTGTCGGTAAAACAGCCATCGCTGAAGGTTTGGCACAACAAATCGTGCAAAATGAAGTACCGGAAATTCTGCGTGACAAACGCGTCATGACATTGGATATGGGTACAGTTGTTGCGGGTACAAAATACCGTGGTGAGTTTGAAGATCGCTTGAAAAAAGTGATGGATGAAATTCGCCAAGCGGGTAACGTCATTCTATTTATCGATGAGCTCCACACATTGATTGGTGCCGGTGGTGCAGAAGGCGCTATTGATGCTTCAAATATCTTGAAACCGTCACTTGCTCGTGGCGAACTTCAATGTATTGGTGCAACAACGCTTGATGAATACCGTAAATATATTGAAAAAGATGCTGCTTTGGAGCGTCGTTTCCAACCGATTCAAGTGGATGAACCTTCAGTTGAAGAGTCTATTCAAATCATCAAAGGACTTCGTGATCGTTATGAAGCCCATCACCGTGTGAAAATTACGGATGCAGCGATTACTGCAGCAGCTAAAATGTCAGACCGTTACATTTCAGACCGTTTCTTACCGGACAAAGCAATTGATTTAATTGATGAAGCCGGTTCGAAAGTGCGTTTGCGTTCATACACGACACCGCCGAATTTGAAAGAACTGGAAACTCGTTTAGAAGCAATCCGTTCGGAGAAAAACGCGGCTGTTCAAAGCCAGGAGTTTGAAAAAGCAGCATCATTCCGTGATACGGAACAAAAGCTGAAAGAAGAACTCGAAAGCACGAAGAAGTCTTGGAAAGAAGAACAAGGCAGAGCCGAATCTGAAGTAACTGTGGAAGATATCGCGGCAGTTGTTTCCATGTGGACGGGAATTCCGGTTTCAAAACTGGCACAAACCGAGTCTGAGAAATTATTGAAATTAGAAGATACATTGCACCAACGTGTTATCGGTCAAGCGGAAGCAGTTACAGCGATTTCTCGCGCAGTACGCCGAGCACGCGCTGGATTGAAAGATCCAAAACGTCCAATTGGTTCATTCATTTTCCTTGGGCCAACTGGTGTCGGTAAAACAGAACTTGCCCGTGCACTTGCAGAGAGCATGTTTGGCGACGAAGATGCAATGATTCGCGTCGACATGTCCGAGTACATGGAAAAACACTCGACTTCTCGACTTGTCGGTTCACCTCCTGGTTACGTTGGATTTGAAGATGGCGGTCAATTGACAGAAAAAGTTCGTCGCAAACCGTATTCTGTTATTCTTTTAGATGAAATCGAGAAAGCACATCCAGATGTCTTCAATATCTTGTTGCAAGTGTTGGAAGATGGTCGCCTAACTGATTCTAAAGGACGCACAGTCGACTTCCGAAACACGGTTGTTATTATGACATCCAACGTCGGCGCGGAAGCGTTGAAGAAAAACAAATACGTCGGCTTCAATTTGCAAGACGGCGAACAGAAATACAAAGACATGAAAGGCAAAATGCTCGAAGAGTTGAAAAAAGCCTTCCGTCCTGAATTCTTAAACCGTGTCGATGAAATGATTGTGTTCCATTCTTTAGAAAAAGAACACTTGAAAGAAATCGTGACATTAATGACTGCTCAATTAACGAAACGCTTGAAAGAGCAGGAAATTGAGCTTGTGTTAACAGAAGCGGCTCAAGAAAAAATCACAAAAGAAGGGTACGACCCAGAGTACGGTGCACGTCCGCTCCGTCGTGCACTTCAAAAACACGTGGAAGATCGCTTGTCTGAAGAACTATTAAAAGGTACGGTGTTGACAGGAAACAATATTGTGTTCGATGTTGAAAACGATGAATTTATCGTTCGTACAAAAGAAGCAGTAACAGAATAAAACTATTGGAGCATTCCGGCGAGGCTGTTCGGAATGCTCTTTTTTACATAATGCTCTATGTAAACGATGTTGTTGATAGTAGTAAAGGAATCTGCGAAAGTAGGAGGTACTATGGCTAAACGTAAAACAAAATTCTTGTGTAACTCATGTGGCTATGAATCTGCTAAATGGATGGGACGCTGCCCTGGTTGTGGCGCATGGAACACCATGGTGGAAGAAGTGGAAGTGGTCGTAAAAGGACCCCGCCGCACGTTCCAGCATTCTGAAAAAATCGCACAAAAAGCGACCCCGATTACAGCTGTTGAAACGGTTGATGAACCACGCGTAGATACGGATCTTGCTGAATTGAACCGTGTACTTGGAGGCGGAATTGTACCTGGGTCACTTATTTTGATTGGTGGAGACCCCGGTATCGGTAAATCCACACTGTTGCTGCAAGTTTCCTCATTACTGGCGAACAAAGGGCAACGCGTATTGTATATGTCTGGGGAAGAGTCCATCCGACAAACGAAACTTCGTGCAGAACGTTTGGGTGTGGCATCTTCTGAGCTCTATATTTATTCAGAAACCAACTTGGAACTAGTGAATGAGGCAATCGATCAAGTCGAACCAAAGTTTGTCGTAATTGACTCCWTTCAAACAGTTCACCATCCTGAAGTTACGTCTGCCCCAGGTAGCGTTTCACAAGTGCGGGAATGTACAGCGGAATTGATGCGCATTGCCAAAACGAAAAACATTGCGATTTTCCTTGTGGGTCATGTAACGAAGGAAGGTCAGATTGCCGGACCGCGTTTACTTGAACATATGGTGGATACAGTTCTGTACTTCGAAGGCGAACGTCACCATACGTATCGCATTTTGCGTTCACAGAAAAACCGTTTTGGTTCAACCAACGAGATTGCTATTTTTGAAATGTTACAAGGTGGATTAAAAGAAGTATTGAACCCTTCTGAATTGTTCTTGCAAGAACGTTCACAAGGAGCGGCAGGTTCAACCGTTGTCGCTTCTATGGAAGGGACACGACCGATTCTGGTTGAAATTCAGGCTTTGATTACGCCGACGAGTTTCAACTATCCGAAGCGTATGGCAAGCGGGATTGATCAAAACCGGATTTCTTTACTGATGGCCGTATTAGAGAAACGGGTCGGAATGCTACTGCAAACGCAAGATGCCTACATTAAAGTAGCCGGTGGCGTGAAGCTAGACGAGCCAGCCATCGATTTGGCTGTCTTGACGACCATCGTTTCCAGTTTCCGTGATGTCGCGGCGAGTGCACATGACTGCTTTATTGGAGAAGTGGGGTTAACAGGTGAAGTGCGTCGTGTGTCCCGAGTGGAACAACGCGTGCAGGAAGCGGCGAAACTTGGATTCAAGCGTGCAATTATTCCAGCGTCGAATCTTGGCGGCTGGGACTATCCGAAAGGTATTCAAGTGGTTGGCGTTGAAACCGTAAATCAGGCATTAAAAGAAGCTTTCCCGAACGCTTAGGCGTTTTGGGAAAGCTTTTTCTCTAGTATCTCGAAGGAGGAGATTCCGCTGGGAGAATCTAGGTGGAACCGATCCGTTCGGATTAAAACCTTTGCCACGCCGATTAACTTCCCTACACCATAAATTCCAGGTGACTGACGCTTGTCATAAGAAACTTTACGATTGCCTTCTTCGTCAAGTAGGTGTTTCCGTTTGAAAACGTGTATAATCAAAAACAGGAGGTGGGCTAGTGTTAAAGTGGATTATTCGAATTACATTTATCTTGATTGGTGGAACGCTCGGGTTACTTTTTTTACCGCAATTATACGATCTTATACATTTATCTTCTAACCCGTGGCTGAACAATCCGTATGTGTCTGTGCTAATAGGAGCCATTCTTTTGTTTGTACTTGCTTTACTGTTAACCGACTATTTGATCGAGTTTTTAAGTTGGATGGAAGATCGATTGCTGAAAGCGCCAATCGGTGATTTGTTGTTTGGTACACTCGGTCTGATTATTGGGCTTAGTGTCGCATTTCTTTTGAATTTTGCGGTGGATTCTATACAGCTTCCTGTCATTGATGCGGTACTTCCCATATTGCTGACCATCACTTTAGGATATCTTGGTTTCCAGGTAGGCTTCAAGAAGCGCGATGAAATTGTTCAAATGTTTGCTGCTAACAAAACGGTTGTACAAAAGAAAAAGTTCGATGAAAACAACCCTCAGGCATTGCAACAAGCATCATATAAATTACTCGATACAAGTGTCATTATCGATGGTCGGATTTCTGATATTTCTGCAACGGGTTTCCTTGAAGGGGTGCTTGTCGTACCTCAGTTTGTATTGACTGAACTTCAGCATATTGCCGATTCTTCGGATACATTGAAACGTACACGAGGTCGACGTGGTCTTGATATCTTGAAACAACTTCAGTCCGAGCGAGCTTCAGCTGTTTTGATTACAGAAGAAGATTTTGATGATGTGGCAGAAGTTGATTTGAAACTGATGCGTCTTGCGAAGAAAATGGACGGCATGGTAGTGACCARTGATTTCAACTTGAATAAAGTGTGTGAATTGCATCAAGTGCCTGTTCTGAATATCAATGATCTTGCGAATGCGGTCAAACCAGTCGTGATTCCCGGTGAAGAAATGCATATCGTGGTCATCAAAGATGGCAAAGAACAAAATCAAGGTGTAGCATATCTAGACGACGGAACGATGATCGTCGTGGAAGATGGCAAGTCGTATATCGGCCAAGCAATTAACGTCATTGTTACAAGTGTTCTTCAAACTTCGGCTGGGCGAATGATTTTTGCTAAAACGAAATAAACAATTACACCTAAAATAAGAGGCTGCCCTTTCTGTCAACAACACCAGACAGCTAAGGCGGCCTCCTTTTCCATCAAGAAAGAGGAGAATACTTGAAATGAAATATATCGTTGTATTACCGGCTGCGGGTAGCGGGAAACGGATGAAGGCTGGCCGTAATAAATTATTTCTTACATTGCGCGATAAGCCAATTCTCATCCATACACTTGAGGTCTTTGAACAAGATACAAATTGCGTTGGGATCTGGCTCGCAGTGAAGCCTGAAGAGCGTGTGACGATTCAGGAGATGTTGAACGAGCATAACATTGCGAAAGTGAAAGGGATGCCTGAAGGTGGCGAGGAACGTCAATACAGTGTGTATGCCTGCATCCAAGCAGCTGAGCATGAGGCTGACTTGATTCTCGTGCACGATGCGGCAAGGCCTTTCATCGAACCAGCCGTGATTTCCCAAATGGTTCAAAAAGCTCGTGAGACCGGTGCTGCCATCGCTGGTGTGAAAGCGAAAGACACCATGAAACGTGTACGCAATCACATTATTGAAGAAACGGTGGACCGTGATCAATTGTGGATGATCCAGACTCCACAAGCTTTCCGTAAGGACATTTTGATGAAGGCACAACAGCAAGCAGAACAAGATGGGTTTCTCGGGACAGATGAATCCATGTTAGTCGAACGACTGAATATCCCTGTGTACGTGGTAGAGAGTACGTATGATAATGTAAAAATGACGACACAAGAAGATTTATTGATAGGCGAAGCCATCTTACAAAAACGACAGCAGGAGGAAAACTAAATGTTTCGAGTTGGACAAGGGTTTGATGTACATGAATTTGCAGAGAATAGACCGCTTATTTTAGGTGGCGTGACGATTCCATACGAAAAAGGTTTAATCGGGCATTCAGATGCCGATGTTTTATTACATACAGTAACGGATGCGGCACTGGGCGCAATTGGTGAAGGGGATATTGGACGTCATTTTCCCGATACGGACCCTGAATTTAAAGATGCAGATTCCGCAAAATTACTTGCATACATTTGGAACATCGTTGAAGAAAAAGGCTATAAATTAGGCAATGTGGATTGCACGATTATTGCACAGGCACCAAAGATGGCACCTTACATTAATCAAATGCGTGACCGCATCGCACAACTGCTAAATGCCGAACCATCGCAAGTGAATGTCAAAGCGACAACAACCGAAAAGCTGGGCTTTACAGGACGTGGAGAAGGCATCGCGGCACAGGCGACGATATTACTCATTCAAAAATAAGTATGACCTGTGTTAAACTGGACAAAGTTTAGCACGTATTCGAGGAGGACACAGACRTGACACAAGAAGTTCGCGTACGCTACGCACCAAGCCCAACAGGAAATTTACATATTGGTGGAGCCCGCACTGCCTTATTCAACTATTTATTTGCACGCCATCACGGCGGTAAATTCATTGTTCGTATTGAAGATACGGATATTGAACGTAACATTGAAGGTGGCGAATTATCGCAACTGGAAAACTTGAAATGGCTTGGCATGGAATATGATGAGTCTGTTGATATCGGTGGACCATATGCTCCTTACCGTCAAATGGAACGTTTGGACATTTACCAAAAGCATGCAGAAGAAATGCTTGAAAATGGTCATGCGTATAAATGTTTCTGCACAACGGAAGAGTTGGAAGTTGAGCGTGAAGAGCAAAAAGCAAAAGGTGTCGCTGCACCAATGTACAAAGGTACATGCCGTAACTTAACGAAAGAACAAGTGGCAGAAAAAGAGGCGGTAGGTCTTGCACATACCATTCGCATGCGTGTACCTGCAGATGTAACGTATACATTTGAAGACTTGGTGCGCGGTTCGGTTTCATTTGAATCGAAAGATGTTGGTGACTGGGTGCTTGTTAAAGCAAATGGTATTCCGACTTATAACTATGCAGTTGTTTTGGATGATTATTTCATGAAGATTTCTCACGTATTCCGTGGGGAAGAACATTTATCAAATACACCAAAACAAATGATGGTATTTGACGCATTTGGTTGGAAAGCGCCTGAATACGGTCATATGACATTAATCATCAACGAAAGCCGTAAAAAACTTTCAAAACGTGACGAATCGATTATTCAATTCGTTGCTCAGTATAAAGATCTTGGTTATATCCCAGAAGCAATGTTCAATTTCTTTGCACTTCTTGGCTGGTCTCCTGAAGGGGAAGAAGAAATCTTCACGAAAGAAGAATTTATTCGCCAATTTGACGTCAATCGTTTATCTAAATCGCCATCGATGTTCGATAAGCAAAAACTAACGTGGATGAATAATCAATATGTGAAGCAACTGTCACTTGAAGAAGTAGTTGAACTTGCATTGCCTCATTTACAAAAAGCTGGTCGCTTGCCTGAAACATTGACAGAAGAAGAAAAACAATGGGCAACGGGCGTGATCGCGCTTTACCATGAACAAATGAGTTTCGGTGCTGAAATTACTGAGCTAACTGACCTATTCTTTAAGGATGAACTTGCATATGATGAAGAAGCTACTGCTGTTTTAGCTGGCGAACAAGTGCCGGAAGTTATGGCATCTTTCAAAACGCAACTTGAGCAACTGGAAGTGTTTGAAGCAGATGCTGTCAAAGCAGCAATCAAAGCCGTGCAAAAAGAAACGGGACATAAAGGCAAGAACTTGTTCATGCCAATCCGTGTTGTGACGACTGGTCAAACACACGGTCCGGAATTGCCTAACGCAATCGCGTTAATCGGCAAAGAAAAGGTACTTGCACGTGTGGAGAAATTCGCAAAACAATAAGTTTGACTTTCATGCATGATGGTGTGAAAATGAAGCTATCTTTAACCAAAACATCAAAACGCTTTGATGAGGAGAAGTACATAAGGCACGCTCTTTAGAGAGGACCACCACCGGCTGAAAGTGGTCTGAGCTTTGGCACTATGGAAATGCACCTCTGAGCGCTCAGCTGAACCATTTAGTAAGCGAGCCGTACCGTCTACGTTACAAGACGCCAAGTGGGAAGGACCGCAAAACATCCTTCCAATCAGAGTGGAACCGCGCTATTACAGCGTCTCTGTCAGTCAATGACAGGGGCGCTTTTTATTTTGGTCAAAAAACTGTGAGGTTGTCTCGTAAAGTAAACTTGGAGATGAGACCCGTTTGAGTGATAAATCATTCCGTTTGATCGACAGACATGCCAGTTTGAGCGTTAAATTATTCACAAGCCAAATATAGGGCTACCGATCGAATCAAAATCAAACAAAACATTTAACAAAAACTAACACAGGAGGAACGATGATGTTCAGTCGAATGAAAGAAGATGTTGAAGTCGTCTTCGAGCAAGATCCAGCTGCCAGACGTGTGCTGGAAGTTGTGCTGACGTATGCCGGGTTACATGCGGTTTGGGCACACCGTGTCGCACATGCGCTCTTTAAGCGGAAATTCTTTTTCCTAGCGAGAGTCGTATCGCAAGTGAGTCGATTTTTCACCGGAATTGAAATCCATCCGGGTGCCAAAATTGGTCGCCGCTTTTTCATAGACCACGGAATGGGTGTAGTCATAGGGGAAACGTGTGAAATTGGCAATAATGTAACGATCTTCCAAGGAGTGACACTTGGTGGTACAGGTAAAGAACGAGGGAAACGACATCCCACGTTACACGATAATGTATTGGTAGCAACAGGAGCAAAAGTACTTGGGTCGATTACGATCGGTGAAAACAGTAAAGTCGGTGCAGGCTCGGTTGTATTGAAAAATGTTCCGCCAAATTCAACGGTTGTAGGTATTCCTGGTACAGTCGTCGTACAAGATGGAATCAAAGTGAAACGTGACTTGGATCACCAGGACTTGCCGGATCCAGTAGCGGATAAATGCAATATGTTAGAAGAAAAAATTGCCGTCTTGCGCGAACAAGTCGCGCTTGTCAGTGAACAATTCGAAAAGGAGCGAAACGTTAAATGAGCATTCATATTTACAACACATTGACGCGTCAAAAAGAACCATTTGTGCCGCTTGAAGAAGGCAAGGTGAAAATGTACGTATGTGGACCGACAGTATATAACTACATCCACATCGGGAACTCCCGTCCGGTAATCGTCTACGATACCGTACGTCGCTACTTGAAGTACCGTGGATATGAAGTGAATTTCGTTTCTAACTTTACGGATGTTGACGATAAAATCATCAAAACGGCAAATGAACTGGGTGAAGAAGTATCCGAATTAACCGAACGTTTTATCGCCGCTTATTTTGAAGATGTGGTTGCACTTGGTTGCCAGAAAGCGGATGCTCACCCACGTGTCACGGAACATATGGACTCTATCATCGAATTCATCGAAGTCTTAATCGAAAAAGGCTATGCTTACGAGTCGCAAGGTGACGTTTATTACCGCACACGCAAGTTTGAAGGGTACGGCAAATTGTCCCAACAATCGGTTGATGATTTAAAAATCGGCGCACGCATTGAAGCGGGCGAAAAGAAAGAAGATGCACTTGATTTTGCATTGTGGAAAGATGCGAAGCCGGGTGAAATTTTCTGGAAGAGTCCTTGGGGCAATGGTCGTCCGGGATGGCATATTGAATGTTCCGTTATGGCTCGTGAAATTTTGGGAGACACGATTGACATTCACGCAGGTGGACAGGATTTGACATTCCCGCAT
>NZ_JBFUJC010000060.1:0-12040 GCF_056401595.1 Paenisporosarcina sp. P4_E4_2
GTCACAAGAGGCATCACCAAGAAAAATGAAAAGAAAAATTTCCACAAATCATTAAATCCAAACATTATGCCACCCGCTTTCCAGTGTTGAATTGAGGTCAGTGTAAAAGATGCCAAGCATGAATACAAATATTATCCTCCAAAATCAAGCGGTAATAACGTCCACCTTCGTACTCTTCAACACCTTTAGTTTGGTATTATTTATCATCTATTTTATATTACTGGAATATGATATAAATTAAAATTAATGCTAAATTCAAAGTGCAATATATCACATACAGAGTATTTGTTGTATAATGGAAGAAATCATCCATTTTTATACATATTATTTCTTGATAGGAAAGGTTGTTACCTATATGCCGATACCCACTAATCATGCCAAACCCATTCGCATCTCTGCCAAAGAGAATGCTTTTAACCAGTTGCAGCAATGGATTATTGACGGTACATTACGTCCTGAAGAAAAATTGAACGATACGGAATTGGCTCAAGCATTGGGTGTCAGCCGAACACCTATCCGAGAGTCGTTACAATTGCTTGAAGTTCAAGGTTTCGTTGAAATGTTTCCCGGAAAAGCCACGCAGGTCACAACTGTGAGAAAAGAAGACATTAAAGATCTCCTTCCTCCGTTAGCCGCCTTGCAGGCACTGTCTGCCGAATTAGCGATACCCAACTTAGATAAAAAAACGATTCATAACATGGAAGATACAAATGAACGATTTTCACATGCAATCCAAACAAAAGACTATTTTTCAGCCTTGAAAATTGATGAAGAGTTTCATCAAATTATTGTAGATGCCGCAAACAATCCCTATATCACATCGATGGTTGCTAATTTACAAGCCCATGTACTCAGACAGTTCTTCCATAATTCAATCGTTTTGACGACCCATTCGATTAAGGAGCATGCTACCATCATCGAATTATTAAAAAAACGTGATGCCGCATCCGTCTCCCAAGTGATGCGGGACAACTGGCTACGTGCAATAGAAGAATTTTATACTCGTGAAGAACTATAAAAAAACCCTCAAATCTTGATACTTTAAAAGTATCTGAGATTTGAGGGTTTTTAGGTTAAAATCATTGTGAATAAGCGAGTGAAGCTTTTCTTACGTAAGCGAGAATTCCTGTAATCACCATGACAATGAGCACAGGAATCAGCCAGCCGAGACCTTGTTCATAAAAAGGCAAGTAGTTTTCATAAAACGAAATGACTGGTTTCATCCAATCGAAATACTCCATGTTTAATGAAGTGCATAACGTTTTCAGTCCATCTATGCTGCTCACCATCAATGTAACGACCGTTGCCGAAACATAAACCATGCGCGAATGCTTAAACAACGGTGATGCGAACGTTAAGATAATCAAGACGATAGCCAACGGATACAAGAACATCAACACTGGAATCGAGTAAGTAATAATGTTCGATAAGCCGAAATTGGCTATGATAAATGAAAATGTTGAAAAACCGATAATGAATAATTTATAACTCACCTTAGGGAATAGGCTATGGAAATACTCCCCACATGCCGTAATCAGACCGATACTAGTCGTTAAACAGGCAAGAAAAATAATGACAGCCATCATTAGGGTACCAAATGTTCCAAAATAATAAGCAGCTGTATTCGTAAGCACTGGTCCACCAGTATCAAATAAACCAAACATTTCGGTACTCGTAGCTCCTAAATAAGCAACACCTACATAAATCACGCCAAGTAAGAAAGTAGCTACTGCGCCTGATTTAGCTGTCGCCTTTAAAATTCCAGGAGTGGATGTAACACCCATTTTCCGAATAATATCAATGACGATAATCCCGAATACCAGTGATGCTAGCGCATCCATCGTATTATAGCCTTCAGTGAAGCCTTTCATGAATGCACCATTGGCATATGAGTCTTGAGGTGCTTGGATCGAGCCAAGCGGATTAAAGATTACCATGACAAGTAAAATTCCCAGCAGTACTAAAATAGCTGGAGATAAAAATTTCCCGATACGATCAACCATTTTCGACGGATTCAGAGATAACCAAAGTGTTATAGCAAAGAATATGATGGTGAAGACAATTAACCCAATCTGTTCATGGCCTTCTCCTAAAAATGGAGCCACACCGATATCAAACGAAACCGCACCAGTTCTTGGAATTGCGAATAACGGTCCGATTGTCAAATACAGCAAGGCAGTGAAAATGACGCCATATACCGGATGGATACGGCTTGCAAGGTCTTGTAAACTACGACTTCCTGAATAGCCCATTGCGAGTATGCCAAGAAACGGTAAACCAATTCCAGTTAATAAAAAGCCAGCTACTGCCAACCATACATTCGTGCCTGCATTTTGACCAAGAGTTGCCGGGAATATTAAGTTTCCTGCACCAAAGAATAAAGCGAACAGCATCAATCCAATGACAGAGTATGCTGATAACGATAATTTTTTATCCATTTTGTTTACCTCCTGCAATTTGAAAGATTGTAGTTCATGCAACTCCGATATATTGCATACTGAAACTATCACTGTCAGTAATCCTACTCTCTTTTTAAATGAAATGCAATATATTGCATAAAATATTTAAAATTTTTATATAATTAATATAAATATCCGCCTAAATAATATATCTGATACTCCAGGAGACAAAATAATTCCTTCTCTGTTGCGCATTTGGCTTGTCCGGACGAGAATGCTTGTTCAGGTAGACAGTTCGGCGATCCAGGTAGACTGAATGAGGGGCCAGGTTGCACAAAATCTTTAAACGTTCATATAAACAAAAACGTCTGCCTCCAAAAAGAAGGCAGACGTCTCATTATGATTATGCTTGATAAGTTACTAGCAAGCCCCGCTCCCACAACAATTACATCAACCTTCATACCAATACACCCCGTTGAATTAAGTTCATTTGGATCCTATTCGAGAAAATATGGACGTTATCCTTTAAAGGTTTTTTCGATATCTGGATTAAGTGGAAGGATATCGAGAATTCAGTGATGGATATCTCCATTTCACATGGTCTTATCCAGCATTCGCCATTCCTTTTCTCCATTTCACCCCCACTTATCTAAAATTCACTTTTCCTACACAATTTAACAGTCTGTTTTCCCTATTAGCACTGTTCATTTCATCACTTTTATGCTATATTTATTGATTGAATTACCATAAAATTAAGGTGGTTAAATTAAAATGGAAAACAATGCTTATCAAGTCTTGTTATATTATAAATATGTATTAATAGATGAACCTGAATTATTCGCACAAACTCACTTGGCTGCGTGTAAAGAAATCGGCTTATTGGGTCGTATTCTTGTATCTCATGAAGGAATTAACGGAACCGTTTCTGGAACCATCGAACAGACCCAAGCCTACAGGGATATGATGAAGAGTGATGAACGTTTTGCAGATATGATGTGGAAAATTGATGCAGCGGAAGGTCATGCGTTTAAAAAAATGCATGTACGTGCGAAAAATGAAGTGGTACATCTTGGTCTTGGAGAAGATGATATCAACCCGAACGAAATTACTGGTCAATACTTGTCCCCAACAGAATTCTACGAAAAAATGCAACAGGATGATACAATCGTCATCGATGCACGTAATGACTATGAATTCGATCTAGGTCATTTCCGTGGGGCAGTTCGTCCGGAAATTAAAAACTTCCGTGACTTGCCACAATGGATGCGCGAAAACAAAGAACAATTCGAAGGCAAAAAGATTTTGACTTACTGCACAGGCGGAATTCGTTGTGAGAAATTCTCCGGTTGGTTAGTCAAAGAAGGTTACGAAGATGTAGGTCAACTTCACGGTGGAATCCATACTTACGGTAATGACCCAGAAGTGAAAGGTCAGCTTTGGGACGGACAAATGTATGTCTTTGACGAACGCATTGCTGTGCCGATCAACAAAGTCGAGCACGTAATCGTCGGAAAAGATCATTTCGATGGTACACCTTGTGAGCGTTACGTAAACTGCGCTAACCCAGAATGTAATGATAAAATTCTTTGTTCAGAAGAAAACGAACACTTATATATGCGCAGCTGTTCGGATGCTTGTCGCACGCATCCACGCAACCGCTATATCGTGGAGCACGCCTTAAGCGAAGAGCAAGTTCAAGCTAGACTTGAAGAAGTTGAACGCGTAAAAGGTAACGTAATAGCATAAACAATGGAATTCATTTCTCGAATTTACAAAGAGAGACGCAATGTGATTTTGTCACTTCGCGTCTCTTTTTATCTTTACTTATCACTATTCCAACTAACTCTCATAAAAGTCACGACTTAGATCCACGATTTGTAGTGAAGGATTTATTTCCAAAAACGAGAGCATCGTTTCACTAAGAGACAATACATGTTGAGCCCACACAACAAAAAAGTCGCCATCCCATACATAGGGTTTGGCGACTTTTTAAGTTCTAAATATTCTTATTCTCCTAACCAAGCAAGACCGACAGTTCCTCTTCCCGTATGAGTGCCCGGCACGGGACTAAGTTCTGTTGTTGAGAAAATAATCTGAGGATATTGCGTTTGAAGTTCTTTTTTCATTTGAGTCGCTTCTTTCAAATTATCCGCGTGGAGGACAGTCACTTCTTTTACGTGATTTTTTTCGGCTTCTAAATAGTCGGCCATTTTGGCGATGGCACGCTTATGACTTCGTACTTTATCGGACAACACTGCACGTCCTTCATGAAATTTCAAGACGACTTTCATATTCAATAGAGTTGCAAACACGGCTTGTGAACCCGTTACACGCCCACCTTTGTGGAGTTGTTCAAGGCTGCCGGGCGTTAAGAACAGGCGACCTTTTGCAGGCAACGTCTTGATTTCAGAAACGATTTCTTCAAATGTTTTTCCTTGTTGATCTAACGCCACAGCACGCTCCACCATTTTTCCAAGTGGAAATGATCCAATTTGAGAATCCAGAACAAACGCATCTACTACAGCTTCTTTTGTCGCCGAGACTGCACCACTATACGCACCAGTCAAGGCACCTGTCGCATGAATGGCAATAACGTGCTTGTATTTGTTTTTTATTTCATTAAACAGCTCCAGCATTTCGCCTGGAGAAGGTTGTGAAGTTTTAGGTAAATCCTTAGCGGACGCAAGTTTTTTATAAAATTCGCTTGAACTGATTTCAACGTTTTCTTTGTAAGCGGTTTCTCCGAAAATAACGAATAACGGTACCACATAGATATTATGTTTTTCTATAAATTCTGTAGACAGGGTAGCAGTTGAATCCGTAACCCATGCAATATTTGATTGGTTCATGGCCATAGCTCCTTTTAATACCACTTAAGTGATTAATAAAAATGGTTAATTTAGGAAATCAACAGGATGAATGGAGACTCCTTTGAATGTATTAGTATGGTAAGAAGCAATGTTTTTCACAAGTGTAAGTATCATAAGAGTAGTATGACAAACGTCATGTTTACAAAGAAATATAGGAGATTGTCATTAACTGTACACATACACTTTTTAAATATCCCATTATATAGAAAAATCCAAACCAGGTAATTCCCTGATTTGGATTCTTGTTGCTAATAAGCTGATTATGAAAGTTCCTGATATTTTGCTTGAAATTTCCCTTCTACTACATCAGTATGGTACATCGCTTTAAGGGCGAAATCTTTTTCAAGCTCATGTTCTTTCATGATTTGCTTTAAGCGTATCTTCAGTTCCTCATTTTCTTTTACGAGTTGCTTCATTTTCGATTTTACGAATTTCAATTAAAGGTCCTCCTTTTCCGTTTGTTTTGGTCACGTCCAATTAACCTTGTATTGCTTATACTAGCACAAAAAAGTACCTCTCAGTCATAAACCAAGAGATACTTCAGTAATTGTGGATGTTCAAAGGTAGCAGTCAGAATCAAATCACGCTTATATGTTCACTTTTTAAATCTGTGATGAACATATGACCAGGTGCGTGAGTGATCATCAATGGAGGCTTCATATGCATAGCAATTGCTTGGGGTGTCACACCACATGCCCAAAAGACGGGTACTTCTCCGTCTTTAATCGTCACTGCATCGCCAAAATCCGGATGTTGAATGTCCTTTATACCGATTGATTCTGGATTTCCGATATGTATCGGTGCACCGTGAACCGATGGAAAACGACTGGTGACTTGAACTGCCCGAATGACATCCGCTTCTTTCATTGGACGCATGCTGACGACTGTCGGTCCCGCAAATTTGCCTGCAGGCGACGTTTCAATTGATGTTTTATACATAGGCACATTAACGCCTTCTTCATTGTGTCTCATAGGAATGCCATTTTTAATTAGCGCATCTTCGAATGTGAAGCTGCAGCCGATCAGGAAACCGACCATTTCGTCAGTCCAATACTCTTTAATATCTGTAGGCTCATCCACGACTTCTCCATTACGATAGATGCGGTATCTTGGTAAATCAGTACGTAAATCAGCTTTGGGTGCAGACATTTTCGGAATATACGAACCTGCGTCTGTGACGTCAATTAGCGGACAAGATTTGGGATTTCTTTGACAGAACAATAGAAAATCAAAAGCCAAATCTTTCGGTAAAATAACCAGATTTGCTTGAATGTACTCTTCACACAACCCAGAAGTTGGTGAAGAAATCTCACCACTGCGCATCGTTCCTCTTATTTCAGATGGTTTCATCAAGTTAAACCCCCTTTCTTTTAAGGCATTATAGGAAGTATTAAAAATCTCGAAATAGCGCATTTGCGGCATGCATCACATCAAAGAGAGTGTTGGCTCATGCGGAACATGCCGCTAATGTAAATGTACGATTAACAGAGATTTCTATTTAAACAATTGAGGAATTCCTTCAATTAAGGTGTAAACACCCATAATCGACATCGCGATAACAATAATGATTCCAAAAATAGTCATCCACATTGGATGTTTGTAGTCACCTACAATTTTCGATTTATACGCCGCAATAAGCATAACGCCTAACGCAATCGGTAAAATTAAACCATTTACAGATCCAAYTAGTACAAGAATACTGACCGGACGACCGACGAATACAAAGACGATAGTTGAAATCGCAATAAACGCGATAATGATTTTTTGATGATGTTTTTCTAACCACGGATGGAATGTACGAATGAATGAAACGGATGTATAGGCCGCACCTACTACAGAAGAAACTGCTGCGGCCCACATTACTATCCCGAAAATTTTATAACCAAAGTTACCAGCTGCCAATTGGAAAACAGATGCAGGTGGATTAGAAGGATCAAGTTTTAACCCCTGTGACACAACACCAAGAACGGCAAGGAACAAGGCAATTCGCATAATAGCAGTAACTACAATTGCAAATACTGCACTACGGTTCACTTCAGGAAGCGAGTCTACACCTTTGACACCCGCATCAATCAATCGGTGACCTCCGGCAAAGGTGATATAACCCCCAACCGTTCCTCCTACCAATGTTACAATCGCCAAAATATCAATCTTGTCTGGAACAAAAGTTTTCACAACCGCTTCTCCTACTGGAGGATCTGCAGTAAACATGACATATACAGTTAATCCAATCATGATGAAACCTAATATTTGCGCGAATTTATCCATCGCTTTGCCCGCTTCTTTAACAACAAAAATACCGATGGCAAGAATTCCGCTGAGAATGGCTCCCGTCTGTGCAGAGATTCCGAATAAAACATTTACTCCAAGACCAGCACCTGCAATATTTCCGATATTGAATGCAAGACCACCCATAACAATTAAAATTGCAAGAAAGTAACCAAGGCCCGGCAATATATCGTTTGCAATATCCTGTGCCCGTTTTTCAGAGACCGCAATGATTCGCCAAATGTTCAACTGAGCGCCGATATCAATAATAATGGAAATCAGAATAACGAATCCGAAACTTGCAAGAAGGGATTCGGTAAAGACCGTCGTTTGAGTTAAAAATCCTGGTCCTATCGCAGAAGTCGCCATCAGGAAGGCTGCACCTAGCAATAAACTCCTGTTTGTGTTTTTCAATTTGTTCTCAGCTTTCATGTGGATCCCCCTTATGATTTATTTGAACTCTGAAATTTTTTGAATATCAATTCCAGATGAATTCAAGACTTGAGAAATACGTTGTGCAAAATCGAGTGCATGCAGTCCATCTCCATGAATACACACAGTGTCGGCTTGAATCAAAACTTCTTTTCCGCTGATGCTTGTGACCTTGCCTTCTTTAACCATTCGAACGACTTGGTGAATGGCTGTTTCCGTATCCGTTATCAGTGCATTAGCTTCTTTTCGGTTCGTCAATGTTCCATCTGTTTGATAAGTACGATCGGAGAATACTTCATTCGCCGTGCGTAACCCGATTTTCTCGCCAGCTCTGACGAGTTCACTGCCGGATAAACCAAAGAGTACTAACTCAGGATTCACTGCATAAACCGCTTCTGCAATAGCTTCAGACAATGCCGAATCAGTAGCCGCCATGTTGAATAATGCACCATGTGGCTTGACGTGTTGCATCACGCCACCCTCCGCTTTTACAAAGCCAAACAATGCCCCAATTTGATAGACCACGATTTCATAAGCTTCCTGAGGAGTGACTGAAAAATTTCGTCTACCAAAGCCAGTCAAATCTTGAAACCCAGGATGCGCACCAATGCCTACGCCTTTTTCGAGTGCGAGTTTAACCGTTTTGCGCATCGTTGAAGGATCGCCTGCATGAAAGCCACACGCGATGTTTGCAGATGTCACAAAATCCAGTATCTCTTCATCGTTTCCCATTTTGTAGGCTCCAAAACTCTCACCCATATCACAATTTAAATCGACTTGATACTTCATTTTCATTTACTCTCCTTAAATTTGAGTGAAATGGATTGCGTTAATTGATCGATCAATTTTCTCTGCTCAATCATTGCTTTTTGTGCTTCTTCCAAGGATATTTTTTCAAAACGAATGGTTTCCCCAGGCTTCAGCTGGCTCACTTTCGGCAAATCAATAAATGCAACTTGTCCTATTTTTGGATAGCCACCAGTCGTTTGTCGGTCTGCCATCAAAATGATGGGTTGTCCATCAGGGGGCACCTGGATGGAACCAAATGACACTGCCTCTGAAAGCAATTCTTTCGGTACTTCTAATCTAAGTTCAGTTCCTTTCAATCGATAACCCATCCGATCGGAATCTGAAGTGATTTGGAAAACCTGATTAAGGAAATCATCTTTACTTTTTTTAGAGAATAAATGTGCTTGTCTTCCTTCTATGACACGCACCGTCTCATCCTTTTGATAGGTGGGAATGGCTTCGGACTTTAATGTCCATTCCACTTGCATAAATGACCTATCGTTTATTTCTTTAGAGAGCTTGTTGATAAAACCTTTAACTTGTTGTGGGGCGTCATTAACCGGAATAACATCTCCTCTTTGCAAGGCTCTTCCGTTAAACCCTCCGATACTCGCTCGTATATAGGTAGACTGACTCCCCATCACTTTAGGTACAGCAACTCCTCCAGCAACCGCCATATACGTTCGGCAACCTGTTACAGGCTTTCCAAAAATCAGCTTGCAACCTTTTCTGGCAAAAATCGGGCGCCACATTTTTATGGGTACACCATCAATGACGGGTGATAGATTCGCGCCAGTTAATGCAAATAAACAGTCTTCAAGAAATGTTATATGTGGGCCCATTAATGTGATTTCGATCGTTGCTTTCGTCTCTTCATTGCCGACCAATATGTTCGCCAGACGATGTGCATAAGAATCCATAACGCCACTAACAATAACGCCATATTTTTGAAAACCATTCCTGCCAAGATCTTGAACAGTCGTTTGCAAACCTTCCTTATCAATCATCAGCATGAGTTGTCCCCTCCCATTCTGCATACTCCGATTCTGTTATTGGCTTGAAGACTATGAGATCTCCCGCTTGTAGCAAGCTTGGAACGTCTTCATGCGGAAGGAATAAATCCATCGGCGTCCGACCGATCAATTGCCAGCCACCAGGCGTCTCAATCGGATAAACACCAGTCTGCATTCCAGCAATTCCGACAGACCGTTCGGGGATACGGAGCCTAGGAGTCGAGCGACGAGGAGCAGCAATTTTTTCGGACATGCCTCCAATAAACGGGAACCCTGGGGCAAATCCAATCATATTCACTTCATATGTACCCGAAGAATGAATGGCAATCACTTCTTCAACTTTTAATTGATTATGAGACGCAACAAACTCGAGATCCGGTCCGTGCTCGCCTCCATAGCAAACGGGAATCTCAATGGTCCGTTGGTCTACTTTTTCCGAATCATTGTTATTGTGCAGTATCTTAGTTAGACAATCCTTCATATCTTCAAATTGATTGTCGGCAGACACTCTATAAAAAACAGTGACGGTCGTAAATGCAGGAATTACTTCTACAACTGAGTCAATAGAAGCTTGTTCGATTTTACGGGTGATTGACCGCACCAGGTTGGTTGCTTCTTTTGTAATTTCTTGTCCAACTTCTAAGACAATTGCTTCTTCTCCAAGTGGTGAATAGGTGATTTCCATCTTTACACTTCCAAACATTTTCTGAAATATACGATAATTATAAAGAAGAATATATAGGGATACAACCGTAAATTAATAAATATGCACATATTGTATTGAAAATACAAATATTTCAAGTTCTGTCGGAATTACAAGATTCGTATGTTTGAACATACACATTTGGGGAAATATTCAACTACAACACTTTTACTAAAATAAATCAGGAGGGTTTGATAATGAAAAGAAATACGATGGCATTGGCAGCACTTGGACTTGGAGCGGCTTTCCTAATGCTCAACAAAGATTCTCGAGAAAAACTTAAAGGGCAAGTCAACGAATTCACGAAAAGTGGTAATGGTAAAGGCATGCTTGATCAAGTCATGAATGCCTTTGATAAGAAAAAGACAACGACAACGATATAAGAATTTTTAAAAAGGCACTTTACAAAATTAGTGTATAAAAAGAGGCCATTCCAACGTTGAAGTTTCAACTAGGAATGGCCTCTTTTTCTATTCAGTTTAATTTATTTTTAGTTTTCTCGTCTTTCTTCTTGATGCCTTTAACGCCTTCTAATCCACTTGCTTTGTCTGCTTTGTTGAACTCTTCGTTGTACAACACTTCCTGCGCAGCGGACAAACCATTATTTTCTTCAGACATTTGCTGATGTGGAGGTTTTCTTTCACTCATTTTCGAATTCTCCTCTCTTACTTATTGAAAACCTTAGTTTGTACTTAGTGAACTTTCTTTATTCCTCCTATTTTTTTATCAAAGGCAAGTACTCGAAAACTCGGGAAAGCATTTTGTGTAACCTGGAAGGCATTTCTGTCTACCTGGCTTCTTTCTGTCTACCTGGAGTTCCTTTCTGTCTACCTAGAGCTCCATTCTGTCTACCTGGAACTAAAACACAGTCTCACCCTATTGATTGATTGCGTCTCCTTAGCACGTGGTGCTTGGGGCGAACATCATATCGAAATTATTGAAGATAATTAAGAATTAGAAACGCCCCCGTAGAAAAATGTTCTACGGGGGTGTTCGTTTTTTTGTAACTCATACGGTTAGTCTATTATTGCACCTGACACATCGTACAAAGCCAAATCGATATCGACTCGTTCATCAAGCGCGAGCTTCGACAGTTGTGCACCTAGAAATGGTCCGATAGTTAATCCCGACGCCCCAAGTCCGTTGGCGAGAAGAAGTCCTTCCCAACCTGGAACCTTCCCTATGATCGGCAGAAAATTAGGTGTAAATGGACGGAAACCGACACGGGTTTCAACAAATGTACTATCTGCTAATCCAGGTGCCATGGTCAACGCTTTGTGAAAGACTTCATGTAAACCGCCTGCAGTGACGCGTAAATCAAACTCTTCATGGTCTTCATGGGTCGCGCCTATTACCATTTGGCCGTTATCAAAAGCGAGAATATATTGATCATTTGGAGGCATTACAACGGGCCAATCATCCGTTTTCATATTTTCCATTTGAAGATGGACGATTTGTGCTTTTTGGGATGAGAGC
Organism: Paenisporosarcina sp. P4_E4_2; assembly: GCF_056401595.1. Lineage (NCBI taxonomy): Bacteria > Bacillati > Bacillota > Bacilli > Caryophanales > Caryophanaceae > Paenisporosarcina > Paenisporosarcina sp. P4_E4_2. The sequence goes on from NZ_JBFUJC010000060.1 coordinate 11,951, forward strand.
TGAAATTCAATACCCATTGGTTTTAATAATTGATCCGCCCACGCTCCGGCAGTAATGATTATCTTTTCAGCACTGTAACGTTCATTGCCG
>NZ_JBFUJC010000061.1:0-11961 GCF_056401595.1 Paenisporosarcina sp. P4_E4_2
GATTAATATCATCATGCGGTATATCAACAACCGCGCCCACTTTACAATTTCTGAAATCATGCGAGAATTTAACATCTCTCGTTCGACAGCTATTAGAGATATCAGAGAAATTGAGGCCATGGGGATGCCACTTGTCGCTGAAGTTGGAAGGGATGGGGGTTATTTTGTCATGCACAACTCTGTCCTGCCCGCTGTTCGCTTTACCGATAATGAGGTCAAAGCTCTTTTTATTGCCTTTATGGCCACAAGAAATCAACAACTTCCCTATCTAAAGAGTCGTCAGTCTTTAGCTGAAAAATTACTAGGCCTCATCTCAGAAAACCAGCAAAATGACCTTGTTCTTTTAAATCAAATCTTGCTTTTTGAAGGGACCAACCCCAATAATCCCGACCTACTTGATCTTTCAGACCTCCCCCATCCCATGTTAGAAAAACTCATCCAAATCCTTCTTTTGGATAGCTATTTATTGATTAACATCAAAGAAGAGAAGGTAATAAAGTCTTATCCAATTTATCTCTTGCACCTTTATCATGAAAAAAGCCTTTGGCTGATTGAAGGCTTTGACTTAAAGGAAGAAAAGAAGCAGATTTTTCCTGTCGAGCATCTCACCAATGTCAAACCCTACCCAACGAAAAAAAGATTAAGTAAGAAAAAGATTTTAGAAAAACTAAGTAAGCAGGAAGAAGTAATCAACCTTGTCCTTGAACTTGGTCCAAAAGCGATTGCCCAGTTCAAAAAATACCATCCTTTAAAAGTTTCAATTTCCTATACGAATCCTTACCAAACCACAGCTATTCTAAAGACTTTTATCAATGTTAATAAGACCGAAGAATTGACCGAAATAACAAATTGGCTACTTTTCCTAGGTGGGGATATCAAGGTCAGGGAAGTGCCAGAAGAAGTCTTGGAAGGTTTACAGGAGAGATTATGCTTATACTGCCCATAAAATGTATCAATCAAGGAAACAGCGTTACTGCATGGTGAGTTTTTTGACATTGAAGCAAAAAGACGATCGTTGGAAAACCTAACTATAGTCTTTAGTTGTCCTTATTCAACTAAAGCATCCGTTAGTTGAATATGAACAGAGACACTTCTTAAACATTCGCGCCCGTTTGCAGAATCACCGTATACAAATTATCCCCCAAATCCAAATAAAACCATAAGCAACAGTGGTAAAGCTAGTTTAATAACAAGAAGAATTATTACTAAAAATCCTATATATTTGAGAATTCCCTTCTCCTTTGTCTTAAAGGCACAAATGCCCGAGATAATACCGCCTACCATAAGGATAATTCCAGAGAAAAAAAGTATCCCAATAACGATTTTTTCTATAAAAGTCGGATTTTCAGATATAAAATAGCTAACTCCAAATGCAATTACTCCTATAATACTTAAAGCAAGTGACCATTTACTCTTCTTTTGTGTAGCCAATAATTTCCCTCCTCATACCCCGATTGTTGAAAACAAGTTATACAACACTGTTCAACTAACCTGGCCCCTTTACTTTAATACGTTTGAAACGAATAAAAGCTCCAACTTTAAATAAATTTTCCATATATATAATTATCAAAGAGACGGAAAAGGTAAGATCTTTTTCCGTCTCTTTTAATGATATTTAATAAGGACCTAATGAAAGGTCCTTTTGTTGTGTTCATATTCAAGCGTTCATCTAAAACTAACTCAACACTGTAGCAGTTAAACCACAGATTACCATAACAACTGCTAACATAATATACCTCGAGAAATTCTTCTTCCATTTTTGCACAAAGTTCTCTTGCTTATTTTTTGCTTTATCAAATTCTTTCTTGAACTTAAATAGTTGTATTAGTAAAAAAATACCTTAACAAATTGCGATTAGACCAAAAAACACTCTTAACAATTCCATAAACTTTTTTCACTACCATTTCCGTGATGAGTCCATCATATGTACAACTATATTTAAAAAAGTTTCATTTAGCATTGGCAAATTATCCTTTGTTCTCTTTTTAACTATGTTTAATTAGAATACTTAACAGAATTCCAGAAAATCTACGGTTACACTATGCAATTAAAGTTAACTGGAATTAGTTATCTACATTAGTGGTGATTTCATTTTTCATTAAAGCAGCTTCATTTTCACTAATCTCTCCAATTTTCACTTTTTCATCAATTAAGTCATTAAGAGCTTTATTAAAATTCGCTTCAGATTCTAATCGATCTTTTTCCCTCTCCAACCACTCAATAGAAGTACGTCGTTTTAAAATTACATTTTCAACAAAGTGATTAAATTTCTCCTGTGCTTCGGAACGTAAATGAACAGAAAATAGGATTATATTATATGGCCACTCATGATTTTTTTTATAAGAGGAATCAAAAAATAGGGTTTTCTCGTCCTCTGAATAATCATCGAAGTATATATCCCACTCTCCCTGGTCATTTTTATATCCAATTGCCTCGATACCCTCATCTTCATTGTCTTCAAGGTAATAGCTAATATGCCAATGGCGCCCTTTCAAATGCTCCTTTATTTCTTCAGAATCAAGACTAGTAGCAGTTTCTATATCAATTATTTCCATCCCTTCTAGTAGGTCTTTGTTTTGAATAGGTAATGGCTTTGGAAGGTCTTCATTGTCATATAAGATTCCAGCTAAAGAAAAGGCAAGTTGCTTTTGGGCTTCTTTTATCGCTTCAAGTCTGGTTGTTCCTACTGCTAATGGATATTCCCAGCCATCTTCAGGAAATAGATTAGGAAAATATATACCAAAATCCCCTTCTTTGTGTTGTTTAATACATGCTTGATAGACTAGTTTTTTGTATTCCATTCTTACAATGTCCTCTTCTCCATAAGTATTTTTCGAGTTTTAATCCAATATCTATGTAAAAATCATTAATTAGTAGATTCAGATTGTATCTAAAATCTCTTTAGCGATTTCATTAAGTTCTTCGTACAGTTCACTTTCTGTAGGTGCCTCGGCAACTCTGGTTAGATACTCTTTAAATTGCCTTCTAGACTCTAAAGTCAAGTAGTTGACTAAATGATTTAATATAAAATACTTCCAACTATCATCATCTGATGATGTTAATACATCTTGCACATGGGGAACAATTTCTTCTGGAAAGGTCAATAGTAGTTCCAATACGCCTCGTGCCACTGGCCAATTCATATCTTGGATCCATTCGAGAAGACCAGGCAACAATGGTAATACTTGAGCTCTATCCATTTTTTTGATCATTTCAACTCTTTCATCATCAGTTTTATGTCGTGGCAGAAGATCTTTAAAGCTTCCCAGATGTATCACTCCATTTCAATTGTAAGCATGACGCTAATATCTGTTGAGTCAACCATTATTCCAGAGCTTAATCACTGATTATATCTGCTTGAATTCTTTTAGCTATATAGTCCACCCTCTTCATAATTATTGTCCGAAGATGAGCATGCAAAGTAAAAGTAAAATTAGTTTAGTAGCTTGTTAGCCCCAGTATGAATATTAGAACTGTAAGATCATAAACAGAACGCCTATTCCAAAGCTTGAAAGATAGACCCAACTTTTTTCTTTATGCAAATAAGTTTCTAATCCTTCGATAATGAAACTCACTCCTACTAAAATGAATGATAGAAGAACATAAAAGCTTTCAAAATTATTGATGATCCCCATTAACAGAACAAATCCGATTAGCATTACTATCAGGACATTAATGAATATAAATGGTTTTGTGCTTTTATATTTTCTCTTCTCAAAAAACAATCCCATTTAAAAACACATCCTTAATTTTTTTTTCAATCTATATCTCCAAGCTACCCCATTGATAGATTGGAGATAGTATCAAACTCAATATTATCAGAGTGGACCATTGCCATCTCCGGTAATAATATTCAGGTGTTAACCAAGGGTATTGTTTTAGCTAAAACAATACCCGAAGAGTAAAATGACGAATAGTGTTCACTCCCCTTCCTAGGGTCATTTCGCAAACCAATATTTTACGACAGACAAAAAGAAGCCATTTTGAAAAAAGATTGATCAAAATGACTTCTAAATTTGTTATAAGTTATTTCGTTTTTTATAAAAAAGTTTGAGCTTTTTTTAGTGGTCCTTATTCAACTAAAGCACCCGTTAGTTCATTRAGGATCAATTTACTTTCTTTTTCCAATACATTAAATCAGAAAATGCCAATCCAATTGATACACCCAAAGGAGTACCTAAATCCCAAACATCCATTTCCGAACGTCTGAAAAAATRAGAAAGAAGATAGTGCAATGCACTTAAAGAAATAAACCAAATAATAAACGTAAAAAACCTTTTTCTTATTTGAATACAATTTAATTTCCTTGTATTCGCAATAACTAAAAAGATGAAGAACAAACCATATAGAAGAAGATAAATTACATGTCCTATAATAAATTTAAGAGATAGCGAAGTATCAATATCCTTATATATTATTAATATCGTAAGTATGGTTCCTGTCAAAAAAGCAGTAAACAAAATTAAATTTAACGACATATATTTCTTCATCTTTACCCCTTACCTTTAAAGTCTAGATACTGTTTGATTGTCTCAAAATATCAGAACTTATGTATTGGTAACTAATTCCTTGTTCAACTAACCTTCCCCGTTAGTTCAATAAGGAGCGTACTAATAACGGGGAAGGTTAATTAGAAAGGAAAATCAACACGTGTCTTTTTACCGAGCCTTTCGAAAGTGAGTGTATGAGTTGAAATACCCCCCGCATTAGGAGGTAATTGCACCCTGATTTTTTTGTATTAGAAACACATAACATTACTAGCGTTTTTATAATTATCTAGAGAATGTGTTGCTCAGATACGCGACAATTAATATTAGCTATTTACTTCCTTTATCTCATAACTTTTGCCATTCTTAATCGATCACTAATTAATAAGTTCAACATCAAGAAAATGAAAATAAGAACATACGATGCAGCAGCGATAATCAATATTGTTTCGTCCTTTAAATTTGAAAAACGGTAAAAATAATCAGGTATGAACAATAACGTTGGTATCCAAATGGCTGACAATGTCTTACCCCAAAAGGCTAACAAGATAAAAACTGCCACGCAAATTACTATAATGCCCACGGTTACTATAGGGCCAGCTTTGTAGAAAGGTTCTACTAGAAAGTTACTTCCTAACAAAAGAAGGATGAATAATGCAGTAACACTTGAACTGGCAATCGTTCCAATAAAGAAGAGTTTCTTTGTTGAATATTGATTTTTTCCAGCTTTTTGGAGCAAAAAAACATAAATGAGTAGTCCAATTACTGAAATTATTGGAAACCCTATTAATTGAACAATGTTCAATTCAAATTCACCCCTAATTGCAGGTCCCATAATAAAATAAGCAATAATCCCTAAAAAGTATATCGGAATGTTTTTCACTATACTTATATAATCTGTTTTCATCTCAAGCTTGATGGAGTCCATATAAGCTTCAGGAGTACCCCCGACTATTTCATCTATATTCTTTCCACGCTTTTCAGATTCAATTAAATGATCACGCAATTCTTCTGTTACTTCTTTCACTTCATTTTCATTTTTCCCTGAAGTGAGTAAGTACATTCGAAGGTTATCAATGAAATTCACACTTTTTGTTGTTAGCATTTATTCCGCTCCTTTGTTTATGTCATTATCAAATAAAGCATGCACTGCCTGTGAAAGTTCTTTCCACCTTGCTTGGTAATCAGCTAGTTCATCTTTCCCTGCTTCGGTGATTGTATAATATTTTCGGTTCGGTCCATTTGGTGAAGCTTTCATTACTGTTGTGACCAGATTTTCTTTCTGCATCCTCATTAAAACAGGATAAATACTCCCTTCACTGACCATATTGAAACCAAAATCTTCTAATTTCTCGATCATTTCATATCCATACGTCTCTCCGCGTTTGATAATCGCCAACAAACAACCTTCCAAGATTCCTTTCAACATTTGGGTGGACGTAGCCAATAAACTCACTGCCTTTCATTAAATGATGCAAAGAAAACAAGTAACTTGTAATACACTATAGCTAATAAAATGTAATAAATCAACTACTTTGCATTACAAGATAGCGATTTATTGCTCCTTGGTGGATTAACGCACTCGTTCTGCCATGAAAGGCAACCAAATGTTCAACTAAAGCACCAGTTAGCTACGAGTTTATTTTGTGTGGGTGTTTCGGCCAAATACTTAATATTCTCTGCTATAATAATACACATATATTTGAAGTTAGATTTGAACAGAGGTGAATCAATATGTATTGGACTCCATTATTTGAAAACGATGTACCAGTAGTACTCTTCTGCTCTTAATGGAGTGAAGGTGACTACATCTCTCCGTTAGGTACARTTTCGACCTAAACAAAAGACGGAGGGTACGAAAAATGAAAAACAATACCTTATTAGGTTCATTATATTTAGTTTTAGCATCAAGTATTTGGGGCGGTATGTACGTTGTTGTTAAAGTCGTGGTATCTGTCATACCTCCACTCGAACTTGTGTGGATGCGATATTTAGTGGCAATTGTTGCACTTCTCGTTATCGGCTTCATAACACGACAAAACTGGCGAATTGAGAAACGTCATTTCTTATTAATCGTAGCTATTGGGGTCATTGGTAATGCGATTTCAATTGTTGCTCAGGAAACTGGTACAATGCTATCCACAGCACAAATGGGAGCCATTATAACTTCTTCAACACCAGCATTTATGGTTATTTTTGCTCGCTTAATCCTTAAAGAACGTTTGACTTTAAAAAAGGGAATCTCCGTTTGTTTAGCAACAATTGGAGTACTACTCATTGTTGGAATTGGTAATATGAGTATGTCCAGTACACTTGGTGGTATTTGGCTTCTTATTGCTGCTTTAACATGGGCACTCATGTCTGTACTTGTAAAAAAGTTGMCGAGTGATTATTCACAAATTGTAGTAACGACCTATTCTATATTGGTTGCGCTAATTGTATTGACCCCTTTTGTTCTGCCTCGGTTACACGAAGTAAATATCTCTGAACTGACTCACCCGACTATTTGGGGAGGACTTTTGTATTTGGGTGTTATCTCAACAGCAGTTGGATTCTTACTTTGGAATCGTGGATTGCAAATGCTTAACGCCTCAAATGGCGGGTTATTTTTCTTCTTTCAGCCCGTGGTTGGAACATTACTTGGATGGCTTATTTTAGGCGAGAACATAGGTGTAACGTTTTGGATAGGATCTATCCTAATTCTCACTGGTGTTTTATTCGTTATTAACGAGAAAAATTAGTATTGCAAAACCCCTTCAACCTTATTTGAAGGGGTTTTGCTTGTTAGAAACTAATCTTCCTTATTGATTCAGTTCCTGCCCCCTTAAATGTCCTAGTGACAGGGTTCTTACATAGACCGCAAAGCACCATGATGTCAATGATTCTCCTAATTCGAATACTCTTCTTTTATGATTTAAATGTGATGAATTATAGTATTTCTATATAACCTTCTGTTCCATTTACTCGAATACGTTGCCCATCTTTTATTAGATTGGTAGCATTTCCCACCCCAACAATTGCTGGTAAGCCATATTCACGTGCGATAACTGCTCCATGGGTCATCAGTCCACCAACTTCGGTCACTAGGCCTTTTATGGATACAAACAATGGTGTCCAGCTTGGGTCAGTAAAGGAGGTGACTAATATATCTCCATCTTCTAGATCAGCATCTTCCATGTTTAAGATGACACGTGCTCGTCCCTCTATAGCTCCGGAAGAAACAGGTAGACCTACAATAGCTTCGGCTGGGAGATTTTCTCGTTTGTACTCACCTACAATGATTTCACCATCAGACTTAATAACACGTGGTGGAGTTAGTTTTTCATATAATTTGTACTCGTCTTTTCGTTTGCTGATGATCTGGTAATCTAGTTTATTTGTGCGAACGACTTCGTGAAGTTCTTCAATAGTGAGATAGTATATATCTTCTTTTTCATGAATAACGATGGCTTGTACGAGTTGTTCGGCTTCTTTCAGTAAAGCCTGCTTATAAACAAAGTAGCGATTAACCATGCCGTATTTTGGATATTCCCTATAACCGATGAAATTCCGGATTAGGTCGATCATTCGTTTTGTTTCTTTGGCTTTTTGTTCACCATCCGGTAATTGCTTCAATCGATCTAATAACTCTTGTTCTTTTTTCAAAGCTTCCTGTCGCCCTTGCTCAAATTTTCGATTGCTAGCATTAGGCTCAAAGTTTTTGATGTTATTGAGAATCATGGGGACAAGTGTAGTTGGTTTTTCGTTCCAACGAGTTTTAGTAATATCGATTTCTCCGGTACATCGCATTCCGTATTTGCTGAGATAATCATAGATAGCGTCTTTGGTTTCCTGTCCACCATTAAACTTAACCAGTTCGTCCAAAAAGTTATCATCTTTTACATGTTGTAGATAATCAATTACTTCTGGATAAGGACGAATCACATCTGCGACATCCAATAGCGCCAGACCCATTTCCGAAGTAATATTGTTTGGTACAGATTGAGAAAGCGTATCTGCTACGTTTTTTTCACCTAACCACTTGTTCATATTTGCATTAATCCATGATGAAGCATCCATAGCAGCCATAATCACACCCAAACTTTGTGGGTCAAATAAAATCTTCTTTAATTGCTGGATATCTTCTAGAATAAAATCAAATAAATCGGATCCTGATTTCGTTTGGATGATTTGTTTTAACTCTTCTATCGATGTTTGACTACTCTTAATCAAATCAGAAACGATTGTCGGATCGTTTTCGATTTGTGCTTGAAAACCCGCAGACGACATACCTTTATTGCTTTTACTGGGACTCAGTTCTTTTTTATCATTTGGTAACGATTTAATAAAATCTCCTCGCTCTATTATGGTAATAAGTGCGTCTTTTATGAGCGGATCGGATTGTCCCAGGGTATCTAATAAAATTTCTCTGCTAACAGGTGAAGCTAGTTTATGTGTGATATCAACAAACAACCTCCCACCAGCTTTAAACCTTGGTCCAAAAGATGTTAACTGGAATATAGACATTCCTAATGGTTTCAAGGGGTCGGTCATCATTTGTTGATGACCGACAGATACGTAAACGTGATTTTCTTGATCATTTGCTTCAGGGATCGGGTATAAAGTAGTGATTGGCCGACTCTGGACAATATAAAATGTATCATCAACCAGACACCATTCGATATCTTGTGGGCAACCAAAATAAGCTTCAATCTCTCTGCCTATGCGTGCGAGCTGTAAAATTTGTTGTTCAGTAAGTGTTTGCGTCTTTTGCTGATCAGGATCAATCTGCTGTGTCTCTGTTCCGCCTTCCTTTAGTCCATAGATAGCCAATTTTTTGTTTGCTATCATCTTATCTACGATTTTATCTTCTTGCACCTTATAGCAATCCGCAGATACCAAGCCGGAGACAAGGGCCTCCCCTAGTCCAAAACTGGCATCGATTGATAGCAACTTCCGATTGGAAGTAACGGGATCTGCAGTAAATAAAATTCCAGAAGCCTGTGGGAACACCATCTGTTGGACAACAACGGATAAATACACTTGGTTGTGGTCAAAACCGTTTTGTATGCGGTAAACCACTGCACGATCCGTAAATAGAGAAGCCCAGCATTTTCGGATGTGCCGCAAAATGGCTTCTTTACCGGTGATATTTAAATAGGTGTCATGCTGGCCGGCAAAAGAAGCATATGGCAAATCTTCAGCCGTGGCACTGGAACGCACGGCATAAGCTTGCTCATAGCCAAAAGTTAAGAGACATCGATCGATATCTTCTTCGATCTCCTTCTCCATTTCGATTCCCTCGATCAGCTCACGAATCTTCCTGCTAATCTGGCTAATTTTTTCCCGTTCGTCCACTTTTAGAACAGCCAATTGATCCAGTAGTTGATGAAGCTTCTCATTTTTTCCTATGACTCTTTTATATGCCTCAGTGGTAACACAAAATCCCTTTGGAACAAGTATTCCTTCAATCCTCGAACATTCGCCCAAATTCATCCCTTTGCCACCGACCACCGTTTGTTTCGTTTTATCAATCTCCCGAAACTCTAGTACATATCGTTTCATTTCTTTCCCTCCCATATATCGCTCAATACCAAGACGAATCATATGACAAAAATTGTTCATCTGATCAACCAATTACGCTGTACACTCGTTCCTGCTCCTGGCGAAGTTCCATGTTCATAGGTTGGGCCTGGTTCCAATGACGACTGTAGCGTCAAGTTCGTCGTAATATGCCACCTGTGTTATTAGCCCGTTTTGAGCAAAAATCTCGACGGTCAACTGTGCCTGTCGCTCGCTAGTCTCAACCAGCAGATGACCGCCCGGTGCAAGCCAGAGTGTTGCCTCAGCAGCCACTCGCCGCTGGACGTCAAGCCCGTCCGCCCCCCCGTCGAGTGCCACCCGCGCCTCATGTATGCGGGCCTCCAGGGGTAACAGCACGATTGCTTCGGTAGGGACGTAGGGTGCGTTTGCGACCAGTACATTGACACGGCCCCGTAATGTGGCTGGCAGCGGCTCATAGAGGTCTCCTTCATACACGTGACCCTCGACGGAAGTTACGTTTCGGCGGGCGCACCGCACCGCGGCTGGATCAATGTCGGCGGCGTACAACTCGATTCCTTCCACAGCTACGGCCAGCGCTAAGCCCACCGCACCTGTGCCGCAGCACAGGTCAACTACAATGGCGCCTTGTGTTACGAGAGCTGCTGCTTGACGGACTAAAAACTCAGTGCGACGGCGGGGTACGAATACTCCAGAGTCCACCGCTATCCGGATACCGCAGAATTCAGCCCACCCTAAGACGTATTCAAGGGGCAAGCCGTTTATTCGTCGTTCCACCATGGTGGCAAATTCAGCCGGCGTCCTTGCCTCAGAGAAAAACAACCGTGCCTCATCTTCTGCGAATACACAACCAGCTGTCCGAAGCCTGGTTATTATACTTATTTTTGTTTCGTCGTCCATATAAAAATTAATTTGCTCTTCTATTAATATCACCTAATCTTGATAGCTTTTAGTATTATTTGTAATTCGTTAAAAATAGAAGAAATCCTTCTTGAACTAACCAAGCATTTCATAATACCACTCCACTTTTTCGATTAGAATGTTAGAAGCATATTATTGTTATCATGGTTTTTTCGCTCTGATGTAGATCTTTGAGGTGAGAACTTCATTTCATCCATAAGAAAAAGCCACCTGTAAAGGCGGCAGAAAGTTCCAACTAAAGTACCTATTAGTTGAAGAAGAAATTTTAAGTTAGTTCAATAATCAAAGAGTTAGCTATATCTACTAAGGTATCAGGCTAAACTTTGTTTGAATTTCGCTTATCAATATTTAAGGTGTATTGCCAATTATCCCTTACAAGGCAGCCGATTGTTCAACTAAAGTACCCGTTAGTTGAATAAGAAATACTAAATAGTTTACTTCCCACAAAAGTCATCAATGCTTGAGTGAATATAATATCCAGACACAATGGATTTCCCGCTTGTGAACAAGTCGAAAGATTCTTTCATTCCATCAATGTTTTCAAGGGTAGCTCGATGTTCGAAATCGAATTCCATTTCTTCTGTACCTTCTCTTCTTGAACCGTTAATTTCCCTAATTACTTTATTAATGGTTTTTTGCTCATTAATTTCAATCGTTTTACCACTTGTACATTCAATTGTGGAGTTTAATCATTTCATCTTCTATTAAGGGTTCGCTGTAATGACTACAAGCAGCCAAGAGACAGAGACAGAGACAGAGACAGAGACAGAGACAAAAACAAAAGAGTAATCCTTCTTTCATTAATTCACCTCATACAATTTGTTGATTTGGATTTACATTTCTTATTGAACTATCCTGCCTAGTTAGTTCAATAAGAAACCCTGTATGGAAACAAAGAAAATAAATAAAGAAACAATAATGAACATATACCCTTCAAATCTCTTTCTGTCTTTCTGAATTTCGGATAATCCTGTTACCAACATAAACGCACCTAAGAACAACATCATAAACG
>NZ_JBFUJC010000062.1:0-11902 GCF_056401595.1 Paenisporosarcina sp. P4_E4_2
TTCGTTCACTAGGTTACTCAGATGCCTATGTACAGACAGATACAGGGAAAGTAGATGTAACTGTAATCGCTGATGAACTTGGAAAATCACAAGCAAATGAAATTATTCACATCGTAATGAAACAATGGGAAGATGCAAAAAAAGTAACGGTAGCATTCCAACCAGCTTCATAATGAACGAAAAGGGCCGATATGGTCCTTTTTTTCATTTTTCTTAAACAAAACCATGCCGGATTAAAATCGAATCATTGCTCCTGCGGTTATTCGTCGCAAAGGAAACCTTGTTTATCAACGCCGGTGTCAGACTAAAACGGGCTTCTTCACCTTTCGGATTAGGACCAACTCTTAAAAAATTTAGGTTATCTATTTCAAATTTTCTCAATAACGTCTAAAATAGAAGAGGAACGTAATTCGATATAGGGTAAGGGGAGTTCGGTATGTTAAAAGTACAAGAAATTCGTGAAATTATTAAATTAATTGACCACTCATCCATTGATGAGTTTATTTACGAGTCAGAAGGCACGAAAGTTAAACTGAAAAAGAATGGTGTACATGTATCTACTGAAACAGTTGTACCTCAATCAAAACCAGCGGCACCTGCTGTTGAAGCTCCAGTGGCAGTAGAAGTGAATCCAACACCGGTTGCTCAAACTGTAAAAGAAACAATTGCAAATGTAGAGACGAAAGAATCAGCTGTTAATGATGAATCTCTTCTTAAAATTTCTTCACCAATGGTAGGAACTTTCTATCAGTCATCTTCACCGGATACACCGGCATATGTTCAAGTAGGTGATAAAGTAACAGAAGACGGGATTGTATGTATTGTGGAAGCGATGAAATTATTCAACGAAATCGAAGCAGAAGTGTCTGGCGAGATTGTAGAAATTTTAGTAAAAGATGGACAACTCGTAGAGTACGGCCAACCTCTGTTCTTAGTAAAAGCGAACTGAGGGGGAACGGATGATGAAAAAAGTATTAATTGCTAACCGTGGTGAAATCGCGGTTCGTATTATTCGTGCGTGTAAAGAGTTGGATATCGAAACAGTTGCCGTCTATTCGGAAGCTGATCGTGAAGCGTTGCATGTTCAAATGGCAGATGAAGCTTATTGTATCGGTCCAAAACAATCGAAAGATAGTTACTTGAACTTCAGCAATATTATCAGTGTTGCAAAGTTAACGGGTTGTGATGGCATTCATCCCGGTTATGGCTTTTTGGCAGAGAATGCGAGTTTCGCGGAGCTGTGTGAACAATGTAATATAACGTTCATCGGTCCTACTTCTGACGCTATCTCCAGAATGGGTACGAAGGATGTAGCGCGTGAAACAATGCGAAAAGCAGGCGTACCGGTTGTGCCTGGATCCACAGGTATTGTTGCGGATGAAAAAGAAGGTCTGGAAATCGCTCGTGAAATAGGATTCCCGGTCATTATTAAGGCAACTGCCGGTGGTGGCGGTAAAGGTATTCGTGTCGCACGTACGGAAGAAGAACTTGTTAAAGGCATTCAGATTACACAAAAAGAAGCAGCTGCTGCTTTTGGAAACCCTGGTGTCTATATTGAGAAGTTCATTGAAATTTTCCGTCATGTTGAAATTCAAGTTTTGGCTGATAGTTTTGGCAATGCGATTCATTTAGGGGAACGTGATTGTTCAATTCAACGCCGTATGCAAAAACTAGTAGAAGAAGCACCATCTCCAGCGCTATCCCCGGAAATTCGTAATCAGATGGGTGACGCGGCTGTTAAAGCTGCCCTAGCCGTTAATTATCGCAGTGCAGGGACAGTTGAATTTATATTCGATCACATCAATCAAAAGTTTTACTTTATGGAAATGAATACGCGTATTCAAGTTGAACATCCTGTTACTGAAATGGTAACCGGCATTGATTTGATTCAACAACAACTTAAAGTCGCTTCTGGTGAAAAATTAGCTTATACACAAGATGACGTGAAAATTAAAGGTTGGGCAATTGAGTGTCGCATTAACGCTGAAAACCCTTCGAAAAACTTCATGCCTTCAGCGGGTAAAGTTGATATGTATTTAGCGCCGGGCGGATATGGTGTACGCGTGGATTCAGCAATGTATTCAGGCTACAGCATTCCTCCTTACTATGATTCAATGGTCGCAAAACTGATTACTTATGCAGATACCCGTGAAGAAGCGGTTGCRAAAATGAAGCGTGCACTGAGTGAGTTTGTTGTAGAGGGTGTTCATACAACAATTCCTTTCCATGCAAAATTGATGGACCATGAAGAATTCAAATCTGGTGATTTCGATACGAAGTTTTTAGAGAAATACGACGTCATGAATTCCTAGGAAAGGATGATTGGAATGGCTGAAAAAACAACAACAGCTTATTTGCAAATGATTCCGTCTGGTAAAGAAGAGTTAGGAAAGATTGAAGTAGCACCAGAGGTTTTAGAAGTAATCGCTGGAATTGCCACCACAGATGTTGAGGGAGTGGCCGGTACCCGTGGAAGTTTTGCAACAGGAGTTGCCGAACGTCTCGGCAAAAAAGTTCACGGTAAAGGAATCAAGACAGAATTGACTGATCAAGGTCTATTTGTTGAAATTTATTGCACTGTGAAATACGGCGCGTCGATTCCTAAAGTAGCCAAAGAAGTTCAAAGTCAAGTGCGTCAAGCAATTTTAAATATGACGTTACTTGAAACACAAGAAGTGAATGTCCATATTACTGGCATTCAGTTCGAACAACAAAAAGAAACAACAAACGAATAACTCACAACATCGTTCGGTCTATCCGGACGGTGTTTTTTGTTTTGATAATCAAGTTTGGGGTAACAGCACAATTTAGTGCGTAAAAAATGCGCGACATCAACCACATCCTCATAATGGAATTGCCGATAAACAAGTAGAGGACCACCAGTTATCCGCAGAGTTTACGAAAACAAAAGAAGATGACAAGTAAATACTACAAAAGCAAAGACCTTTCATGTGTGCATTCACTTGGGTAAGGTCTTTTTTCGTGCTGATAGATTGACAATCTCTTATAATGAGAGTAAATTTGAAAGACCAAAAACGAACTGTTCGATTTAGAACAGTTCGTTTAGGAAGGAATGGTGAGGAGTCAATTGGACAATGAAAATCAAAATTTAACAAAGTCCATTCAATTATTACGTTCATTTTCGAACATTCAAAAGAACATGATGAGGTTCGTCCAGAAGTCAGCGGTGGAAAATGGATTATCCATTCCCCAGTACACAATATTGATGACCATCGTCATCCATAAGGACATGACTCAAAAAAACGTGGGCGAGAAAACCTTTCTCCCTAAAAGTACTCTGAGTCAAGCCGTAGATGGGTTGGTACGGGAAGGTTTGCTGAACCGTCAACAAGTCGAAGGGAATCGACGGGAGGTTTTGTTGTCACTCAGCGAAAATGGATTGGCACGGATCAAAGAGATTCATATGCAAGAAAATGGCATTCACCAAACATTTCAATCGGTTGCGGAATCCCTGACTGATAAGCAATTCGAGGAACTGCTTGGTACCCATCAACAAATTACAAAGCATCTGGAAGAACTGGGACAAGAGGAGTGTTCAAATTGATAAAATTACTGAAATATTTATCCGTTTATAAGTGGCTTGTATTCGCGGTTGTCGGACTCGTATTCATTCAATCGATGGCTGACCTCTTTTTACCAACACTGATGGCGGACATCATTGATAAAGGTGTTGTTACGGGAGACACCCCTTATATATGGAAAATTGGAGGATTCATGCTGTTGGTTTCATCACTTGGAGCCACTGCATCAGTCATTGCAAGCTATTATTCTTCCAAAGCGGCTATGGGACTCGGACGTGACATTCGCAGAAAAGTCTTCAATCATGTCGGGAAGTTTTCATTGCAGGAATTTGACGAGGTGGGAACCGCTTCACTGATCACGAGAACAACGAATGACATCACGCAAGTCCAGCAAGTCGTCATCATGATGCTCAGAATGGTTGTCAGTGCACCGATCATGTTAATAGGCGGGGTCATCATGGCCGTATCGAAAGATGCCAAATTATCATTGGTGATTGTTGCCACCATGCCTGTATTGATTGGTTCCGTCCTGCTGATTCTGAAAAAAGGGGTACCCCTTTTTCAAACGGTGCAAGAACGTCTGGATCGCTTGAATCTGGTCTTACGCGAGAACCTCACGGGGATTCGCGTCATTCGCGCGTTCAATCGGGAAACCGAAGAGAAAGTGCGAATGAAGCAAGCAAATAAAGAGTTGACGGATGTTTCGATTAAAGTAAATAAAGTCATGGCGTTTTTGATGCCTGTAATGATGCTTGTCATGAACTTAACAGTCGTCGGAATCATTTGGTTCGGTGGGATTCGGATCGATAATGGAGCAATGCAAATCGGTGACCTGATGGCGTTTATCCAATACGTCATGCAAATCATGTTTGCTCTTGTCATGGCATCCATGATGTTCGTCATGATTCCACGTGCTGCTGTGTCGGCGAAACGGATTAACGAAGTACTGGAAATGAAACCGTCTTTCTTAGATGAAGGAACGGAAAAGGCAAATCGTGAAAGAGGGACGCTTGAATTTGAGCATGTGACATTCAGCTATCCAGGAGCGGAAGAACCTGCCTTATCAGACATCAGTTTTACTGCTAAACCTGGTGAAATTACCGCCATCATTGGCGGAACAGGATCTGGGAAATCAACTCTCGTCAATTTGATTCCACGGTTTTATGACATTTCAAGTGGAAGCATTCGCGTAAACGGTGTTGATATCCGTAAGGCGTCACAAGATGAAATCCGTTCGAAAATCGGTTTCGTTCCACAAAAAGCTATACTTTTCACGGGAACGATTGCCGATAACATTCGCTTCGGAAAACAGGATGCCTCGCAGGATGAAATGGAGCACGCGGCTGCTATTGCACAAGCAGATGATTTCATTGGCAAGATGAAAGAAGGCTATGCTGCAGAAATCGAACAAGGTGGCTCGAACTTGTCCGGCGGGCAAAAGCAACGGCTGTCAATAGCTAGAGCGCTCATTCGAAAACCGGATCTTTATATATTCGATGACAGCTTTTCCGCACTTGATTTCAAGACAGATGCCAAACTCCGGGCAGCCTTGAAAGATGAAACGAAAAATGCGACGGTGTTACTGGTTGCACAACGTGTCAGCACAGTGGTCGACGCGAATCGGATCATCGTGTTGGACGAAGGACGAATAGTCGGTTTGGGTACTCACCAAGAGTTGCTTGCAACAAATGATGTATACCGTGAAATCGCCTTATCACAGCTTTCAGAGGAGGAAATCGCATGACCAATCAAAAAAAACCTCAAAGTGGTGGGCCGGGGCAAGGACCTGGTGGCGGTAACATGATGATGATGGGCGGGCAAAAAGCAAAAGATTTCAAAGGGACACTGAGACGTCTTTTGACTTATTTGAAGCCGCGCCGAAATAAATTGGTTGCCGTTTTCTTTGCAGCAATCTTGAGTACCATATTTATGATCGTTGGACCAAAAATAATGGGGACGGCAATCACGGAACTATTTGAAGGTGCATACGGGAAATTCCAAGGGATACCTGGTGCAGCCATCAATTTCGATAAAATTGGGCAGATTCTTCTGGTCCTTGTTGGGCTCTATGTTTTAAGTAGCCTTTTCAACTATGTGCAACAATATATTATGTCGAGTGTTGCACAGGAAACGGTTTACGATCTAAGGGAAGACGTCAATCATAAGCTTGAAAAACTGCCGCTCAAATATTTTGATGGCCGATCAAACGGCGAAACGCTCAGCCGTATGACAAATGATATCGATACAATAGGGAGCACGTTGCAACAAAGTCTAACTCAATTCATTACCTCAATCGTGACAATATTAGGGATTATCATCATGATGCTTTCGATCAGTCCATTATTGACGCTGATATCAATTGTCAGTTTACCGCTGTCTATATTTGTGATAAAACCGATCCTGAAAAAATCCCAAAAACACTTTGCCGATCAGCAGCGTACACTTGGCCAGCTGAATGGGCACATTGAAGAAATGTATACTGGTCACCAAGTGGTTAAAGCGTTCGGGCATGAGAAAAAGTCCGTTGCTCAGTTTGATAAGGTCAATGAAGTATTGTATGAAGCGGGAAGCAAAGCTCAATTCATTTCAGGTATCATCATGCCGATGATGTTCTTCATTGGGAATTTAAGTTATGTCCTAATCAGTGTTGTGGGCGGAATTTTGGTAACGCAGCGTGCCATCTCAATAGGTGACATACAAGCTTTCATCACTTATTCAAAACAGTTTACACAACCAATCACACAAACAGCCAACATCGCGAACATCATTCAGTCCACGGTTGCAGCTGCAGAGCGGGTATTTGAACTGCTCGATGAAGCAGAAGAGATGACAGAAGTGACGACCGATAGTCTGGAGCGTGCCAATGGCGCTGTGACATTCGAACATGTGGATTTTGGGTATGAAGATGATTTGTTGATCCAAGACATGAACATCGATGTGTTGCCTGGTCAGACCGTTGCAATCGTTGGGCCTACCGGGGCAGGAAAAACGACGATGATCAATCTATTGATGAGATTTTATGAACTCAATGGCGGAAAGATCAAAATCGATGGTCTTGACACACGGAACATGTCCCGAAACGATCTCCGCAAGAGTTTTGGAATGGTTCTTCAGGATACGTGGCTCTTCAATGGAACGATCAAGGACAATATCGCGTATGGAAAAAGTGGTTCAACGGATGAAGAAATCTTCGAGGCTGCCCGTACGGCCCATGCTGATCATTTCATCCGTACGCTACCGGATGGTTATGAAACCGTGTTGAACGAAGAAGCTTCGAATATATCACAAGGGCAAAAACAACTTCTGACAATCGCACGAGCGGTCCTGGCAGATCCACCTATCATGATATTGGATGAAGCTACTTCCAGTGTGGACACACGGACGGAAATCTTCATCCAAAAGGCGATGAACCGTTTGATGGAAGACCGTACTAGCTTTGTTATTGCCCATCGTCTGTCAACGATTAAGGATGCGGATTTGATTTTGGTGATGGACCAAGGAAAAGTGATTGAACAAGGGAATCATGTTGAGCTATTGGAGAGAAATGGTTTCTATGCAGATCTTTACAATAGCCAATTCTCAGAAAAATTAGCGATTTAAATAGGAAGAGGCTCATTTCTTGATTGAAATGAGCCTCATTTTTATTGGGGGAAATGATTGAAACGCGCATAGTAATGGCCGAACTTCTTGGGCTTTCGAGCAAAGATAACGTTAATAAACAATAATAAAAAGGATAGGTTATTACGTTGGATGAGATTAAGTGATTTTCACTTCAGTCCGAAATTTGATGGAGTACTTTTTCTGAACATTCGAACTTCCCTTTGAGGATGTCTTGTGCCCGCAAAATATGCTATGATGTGTTCGAATGCATATAAAAGGAGACTACCCATGAAACGTAGAGAAGCCCGTGAAAAAGCGTTGCAAACTTTGTTTCAGTTAGAAAACACCGAGTTAACAATAGAAGATGCAATGAGCCACGTTTTAGATGGCGACAATGATCCTTTCTATGAAAAGCTTGTACGTGGAACGACTGAACAACTAACGCAAATAGATGAATCACTTAAAACAAAGTTAGAAAATTGGTCTTTGGATCGTTTACCTAAGATCGAACGCACGGTATTGCGCTTGGCAGTTTATGAATTGTTATTTATGCAGGATGCACCTTCAAAAGTAGTCATGAATGAAGCGATTGAATTATGTAAAACGTTTGGTGATGAGAAATCAAGCAAGTTTGTGAACGGAGTTCTATCTAAATATACGGTCGAGACTTCTAACTGACAACAGGGGGAATAAAGTCATGTCGAGTGCATTAATTAATGGAAAAGAAATTGGACAAGCGATACGCAATGATTTATCCGAACGTATCATTCACTTAAAAAATCAAGGCATTATTCCAGGCTTAGCGGTTATTTTAGTCGGTGACAACGCAGCTTCGAAAACCTATGTTTCCAATAAACAAAAAACGTGTGAAGCACTTGGCATGAATTCACGTTTACTTTCTTTTGAGTCAGATTTAACTGAAAGTGAACTCGTGCGTACGATTCAATCACTGAATGAAGACCCAACCATTCATGGCATATTAGTACAGTTACCATTACCGAAGCACATTGGAGAATCTGCCGTGTTGGCAGCCATTTCCCCAACTAAGGATGTAGATGGTTTCCATCCAATCAGTGTGGGGAAAATGATGCTCGGACAGGAGACTTTCCTTCCATGCACGCCATACGGGGTCATGAAACTTCTGGAATACTCTGGGATTGACCTTGCAGGCAAACACGCTGTTGTCATAGGACGTAGCCATATTGTAGGAAAACCAATGGGCCAATTACTTTTACAAAAAGACGCAACCGTGACATATGCGCATTCTAAGACGCCGAACCTACAAGAAATTACCTTGCAGGCTGATATTCTCGTGGTGGCAGTTGGTAAAACGAAATTCATTACGAGTGAATACGTCAAAAACGGAGCGGTCGTCATCGATGTAGGTATGAATCGTGATGAAAACAATCGACTGTGTGGAGATGTGGATTTTGAAGCGGTAAAAGAAAAGGCTTCATACATAACACCTGTTCCAGGCGGAGTGGGACCCATGACAATCACCATGTTAATGGCCAACACCGTACAATCTGCGGAAAATGAGTTGCGTCAAGACAAATGAAGTTAAAACAGGTAAAATAAAGGGAAGAAGCTGTTTTTCTTATAGAAAGACAGCTTTTCTATTTCTTCTTCGTGAGGAGTTTGAATGCACGTGACTGCTTCGACATATTTAACAGTGAAAGCACTGACCAAATACATAAAAAGAAAATTTGATGCGGATCCCCATTTGCGAAATGTTTATGTCAAAGGGGAACTATCCAATGTCAAAATACATACAAGCGGACACATTTACTTCACAATTAAAGACGATCAAACAAGAATGCCTGCTGTTATGTTTGCAGCACAAGCAAGGAGTTTGAAATTTAAACCGGAGAGCGGAATGAATGTTCTTTTGCAAGGTGATGTGAATGTTTATGAAGGCTCAGGCCAATATCAGTTGTATGCACAATTGATGCAGCCTGATGGTATAGGTGAACTATTTGTAGCCTTTGAACAGCTGAAAGAAAAACTGGCGAAAGAAGGACTTTTCCATCCTTCTAGAAAGAAACAGATACCAAAATACCCTCAAAAGATTGGTGTTATTACAGCTTCTACAGGTGCAGCCATTCGGGATATTGTCACGACTTTGAGCCGCCGATATCCTTTGGCAGAAGTTATCATTTTTCCAGCTCTGGTTCAAGGGGCTGGTGCAGCGCCAAGTATCGTAAAAGCATTAAAACGTGCTCATAGCTATCCGGATCTTGATGTTTGTATTGTTGGACGCGGGGGCGGGTCGATTGAAGACTTATGGGCTTTCAACGAAGAAATCGTTGCGCGGGAAATTGCGAATAGTACCATTCCTATTATCAGTGCTGTCGGCCATGAAACGGATACGACAATCGCTGACTATGTCTCAGATCTTCGTGCACCAACGCCAACTGCAGCAGCAGAGCTTGCCGTACCAAATCAACTGGATTTGCTTGAACGTGTATCCAATAGAAAATCGCAAATGGTATCGATCGTCACGGCAATTTTATCACAGGAGCGAAAAAGGTTGACGCGGGTGATGTCTGCATATCCACTGGCCTATCCTGAAAGATTATACCGACCGTTTGTTGAAAGACTGACCCGAGCGAATGAACAGATGGAGAGAAACGGGCGTAAGATTTTCCAACAAAAACAACAACATCTTGCACAGCAAACCATGCGTCTGACATTGCAAAATCCACAAAGAATGGTTTTGCTACATCAAAAAAATGTACAGGCTTCTCAACAACGTTTGCATATGGCAGCTCAAAAAAATGTGCAAACGAAAGGTCGTTCTTTCAGTAATATGATTCAGTTACTGGAAGCATTGAACCCTCTGAAAATCATGGATCGGGGCTACAGTCTGACCTATCAAAATGATCAAGTTGTCAAATCAATTGAAGATATCAATCCAGATCAACCACTTCATATCAAATTACAAGATGGAGTCATAATCGCATCTATAGACTCTATAAACAAACAGTCTAAAGGAGAATCATCATGACAAAAACCAACGTATCTTTTGACCAAGCAATTCAACAATTAGAGGAAATTGTACGTCAGCTGGAACAAGGCGATGTTCCTCTTGAGGATGCCATTTCACTTTATAAAAAGGGAATGGAAATGTCGACGGTATGCCACGAGAAATTGCACAATGCAGAAAAACAATTGATTTCAATCATGGATGACAGCGGTGAAAAAGTGCCATTTGAAGCCATCGAAAAAGAGGATACTTCACAATGACTTGTTTGCAAAATTTTACTGAACTGAATATTCCAGAAATAGACCGTCAATTGACCGAGCAAGTTCAGTCGATTAATGCACCGGAAATTTTGAAAGAAGCGATGAATTATTCATTGGCTGCAGGAGGCAAAAGGGTAAGGCCTTTATTTTTGCTGGCTGTCTTAGACTTTTTACAAGTTAAACATTCAGAAGCCTCTACTGTTGGAGCAGCTATTGAAATGGTTCATACCTATTCTCTAATCCATGATGACCTACCCAGCATGGATAATGATGATTACCGCCGAGGGAAATTAACTAACCATAAAGTTTATGGGGATGCGTTGGCGATTTTAGCTGGAGATGGATTGTTAACATATAGTTTTGGTGTGCTTTCTCGTTTGAAAACAGTATCCGCAGAAGACAAAATGGAACTTATACAATTGATGAGCGAGGCCGCAGGAGCTGAAGGTATGGTTGGCGGACAAGTCTTGGATATTGAAAGCGAAAGAAAAATCATTTCTGTAGAAGAATTGGAAACCATACATATCAATAAAACGGGTGCTTTATTATCCTTTAGTATTGTAGCAGGTGCGATTTTGGCTTCGGCGGATGCCCGTACTAGAAAAGCGTTGCAAGATTTTGGTTTCCATATCGGACTGGCATTTCAAATTCAGGATGATATTTTGGATATTGAAGGAACCACAGAGTCATTAGGAAAAACTGCTGGAAAAGATGTTGCGAGTGAAAAAAATACGTACCCTGCATTATTAACATTGGATGGAGCAAAAATAAAACGGGATTGGCACTATAACCAATCTATCGAATCACTTCGCTACATTTCAAGTGAGCCTGGTCTATTGGATGAATTGGCTGCTTACATCGTTAATCGCAGCAAATAGTTAATGTTTGTACATTCGTACGACATTGATATAATGAAAGATAATAATCGCAAGTATTGTGTAAAGGTGTGTGATGTCGGTGGATTTAAATACAATTACAAGTCCATCCTTTATTAAAGAATTATCTCAAGATGAACTATTGACTTTAAGTGAAGATATTCGTTCGTTTTTAATTGAAAAATTATCGGTCACTGGTGGACATATTGGTCCTAACTTGGGTGTGGTCGAACTGACTGTATCTCTTCACCGTATTTTTAATAGTCCAGATGATAAATTTATATGGGATGTAGGACATCAAGCGTATGTCCATAAAATATTGACTGGTCGGGCAAATCAATTTGATACATTACGTCAATTTAAAGGGTTGTGCGGTTTTCCAAAGCGCAATGAAAGTGAACATGATGTTTGGGAAACAGGTCACAGCTCAACTTCGTTGTCTGCTGCGATGGGTATGGCAGCTGCACGTGATATTAAAAAAGATAAAAACCATATTATTCCCATTATCGGGGATGGAGCTCTTACAGGTGGAATGGCTTTAGAAGCACTGAATCACATTGGACATGAAAAGACCGATATGATTGTTATTTTGAATGATAATGAAATGTCGATCGCGCCTAACGTTGGCGCACTCCATAC
>NZ_JBFUJC010000063.1:0-20447 GCF_056401595.1 Paenisporosarcina sp. P4_E4_2
CCAGGTAGACAGAATCGATGTCCAGGTAGACAGAATCCCATTCCAGGTTGCACAAATCGTAGATTACAGTGGATATCTTGAACTCACGCAACTATTCAACCTAACGCTCACACGCAAATTGGTCTTTATCACGGTCCATTTTCGGTTGATAGGCCGGATGGTCACTCGGCACTCCGTTCGGATACTTGGTACGGAGGTGCGTACAGTTATCGAACCACTCAGTTGTTCCTGCGGGATTGGTAGTCACAGAACTATTTGATCCAGAAGAGTTATCGCTGCTTGAACCGCTCTGTGAAGAAGTCGTTGATGAGCTTGCAAATCCTGAATCGGTGGCGTAGTCTTCAATTGCCCAAAATCCGGCTTTCTTCGACTGAGCTTCTTTTTGTGCTTCTTCGTAAGGATTTAAATGACGAGTATTTGGTGGATAGACATATGCAACGCGTGCCAATCCTTCACGGATCAATGTTTCCTGTACACTTTTGCCGTCGACATATACATAAGCCAATAGACGTCCATATTTATCTCGTTTCTCACCAATATCAAATTCAAGTGTTAACTTTCCGCTGTTCACGAGAGCACGATTTCGCTCCTTGGCTTCGGGCCCGAAAGGTTGTTTTCCTAAACGAGGGTGACTCGTCTCCGGTGTATCGATTAACAAGTAACGGACCGGTTCGTCCACGCCTTTATACATCACGCGAATCGTATCGCCGTCCGTCGTCGAGACCAATGTCACAGGGATTTGATCCGTCGTACCTTGTTGAGGTGCTGTTATGATTTTCGTAGCGGACTTAGATTCCGCCGGCTTAATGGTAGTTACTTTATCGGCAGGCTTGTCGTCTTGCTTCTTATCGTCAACGACGCTTTCTTGATCTGCAGAACCGGAATCTTCGTCTGTCGTCTCTTTTACAACAGGCTCATACTTCTCATCGTCCATGCTTGTCGTGCCACAACCAGAAAAAATAAGGGCACTACCCACAATCAAGCATGTTAATTTATTTTTGAAACTAAAAGTCACTTTTAATATCCTCCTCGAGATTTCCTTTTCTAGTATAACAACAACCTCCGTCTATAAAACATAATATTTAACATAGTGTGTTGCCATACCAATTGACCGAAAAGCTACACAAAAAACCTCCTCTGGATTTCTGAGGAGGTTTGGTTAATTTTTCGATGATACGACCAAAAATCGTACATCGTTTTCAGTATGGTTGAACCAATAATGTGTCTTACGTGCATCGAATAAAGTGGATTCTTGTTCACGAAGTTCAGTTCGATTGCCATCCATTTCGACCGTTAATACGCCTTCCACTACGAACAGAAATTCATGTCCACCGTGTGAAAATGCATTCCCTTCATTTTCTCCCGGTTGAAGTGTGACTAAAATAGGGGAAAAGCTAGCATCTCGAACTCCATGAGATAAGTCCTTGTAATAAAAACGCTCCCTTCGGATAGCCAAATTGTCATGTGAATGTTCTTCTGCAAAAAACACACTCGGATTTACACCTAATGCGTCTGCAATTTTCTTTAGCGATTCAAGCGTAACACTCGATTTTCCCCGTTCCACCTGTGATAAAAAACTAATGGATACCCCGGTTTGTTCAGACAAAGCCTTTAACGTCATTTTCCGTTCTTTGCGAAGACTTTTTAATGTATCCCCAATTGATTCTTGTGGCATAAGAATTCCTCGCTTCATCATAATCTCTTACTCTCATAATACATCACTCAAACAGCAATGAAATATAAATTGTGACAAAGTATTGACAGAAAATTTATAACTGTCTAAAATGAATCTCGGAAGATAAATTAAAGTGTCACTTCAATTTTCATTTCACATAAGGGGGATTTATGATGGATAAAAAACAAACCCGTCGCATCTTGATTGCGAGTTTAGTAGGGAGTTCAATAGAGTGGTTTGACTATTTCTTATACGGAACAGTTGCTGCACTTGTTTTCAACCAACTATTTTTCGTTAATGAAGATCCGACTGTAGGACTTTTATTAGCATATGCGTCATTTGCTTTAGCTTTTTTCATCCGTCCGTTTGGCGGCGTGATATTCAGTCATATCGGTGACCGCATTGGACGCAAGAAAACACTCGTCTTAACGTTAAGCTTAATGGGGATTGCTACGTTTGGAATGGGCTTATTGCCAACTTACCAAGCAATAGGCGTTTGGGCTCCTATCTTATTGATTACACTTCGCTTAGTGCAAGGTTTGGGAATCGGCGGGGAATGGGGAGGCGCACTTTTACTCGCAGTAGAATATGCACCCCCTGAAAAACGTGGATTGTTTGGTAGTATCCCGCAAATGGGCGTAACCATCGGAATGTTGATGGGAACGATCGCTTTATGGGTGATGACGTTACTTCCTGAAGAGTCATTCATGACCTGGGGCTGGCGTGTGCCATTTATTTTAAGTGCTTTATTAGTTATTTTTGGTTTATGGATTCGTAAAGGCATTGATGAAACACCTGAATTCAAAAAAGTGCAGGAATCTGGCGATATTCCAAAATTGCCGATTGCAGATACACTGAAATACCACTGGCGTGAAGTGTTGATAGCTATTGGAGCGAAAGTGGTAGAAACTGCACCTTTCTATATTTTCAGCACATTCGTCGTATCGTACGCAACAACAAATTTAGGATATACACGAACAACTACATTAACTGCCGTTATGATTGCTACCGTCGTTACGACGATATTAATCCCAATCATGGGGAACTTATCGGATAAAGTGGGACGCAAAAAGTTATACGTTGCTGGCACGGTCGGCATGGCACTCTTTGCTTTCCCATACTTCTGGATGATTCAACAAGGGTCAGTTGCATTATTGATTATCGCAACAGTTATTGGACTCGGAATCATTTGGGCACCGATTACAGCAGTTCTTGGCACGATGTTTTCGGAAATCTTTGATGCAAAAGTACGCTATACGGGCATTTCATTAGGCTATCAAATCGGTGCAGCATTAGCGGGTGGTACAGCTCCACTTGTTGCTACGGCATTACTAGCACGTTTTGATAATTCGTATGTACCGGTTGCACTTTACATCGTGTTCACTGCACTTATTTCACTAGTTGCAATTTGGGCTGTGAAAGATCGCAGTCGACAACAATCTAAACGAATCGTGGTAGGAAAAGAGAGTCGCGCGTAAGCGGCTCTTTTTTTCTCTTATGTTCAGCTCACCACACGAAATCATTTATTAGTGTGGGAAGTAATGTTTTTTGTTAGGAGGAAGACCATGTTAATCATCAACGAACATCAGATTCAACAACTCTATAAAATGGTTGATGCCATTGAAGATATCGCAGCGGTATTAAAGGCTATAGAAGCAGGGAAAATCAATAACCCCCATCGCACAGTACTCGAATTTCCTCAACACGAAGCATCCGCATTATATATGCCGAGCGCCGATATGGCTGGCGAAGTAACAGCGGTCAAAGTAGTAACGATTTTTCCAGGAAATCCGGCCGAAGGAAAGCCAACCACACAAGGGGTCGTGCTACTTTCCGATGCGACCAATGGCGAGCATGTCGCAATGATGAACGCATCGTATTTGACACGACTGCGAACAGGTGCACTTAGTGGCATCGCAACGGATTTATTGGCAAAAAAAGATAGCCGAATCCTAATAGTCATCGGAACAGGGGCAATGGCTTTTGAACAAGTACTTGGCGTGCTGGCGGTTCGTACCATCGAAAAAATCATCTTGGTTAATCGGACACCGGAAAAAGCGCAAGCATTTGGCGAGAAATTACGTACATTTGGAGTGAACGTGCCTTTTGAAATCGAAATTGATGTTTCAAAAGCGGTGAAGCATGCGGACATTATTTGCTGTGCCACCCGATCAAACGAACCTGTATTCATGGGATGTGATTTACAACCAGGAACCCATATAAATGGCGTAGGTTCCTACTTGCCTCATATGCGTGAAGTGGACGAAACAACAGTGTTAAGTGCAGACAAAATTGTGGTGGACGACTTGGCTGGCGTAAAAGATGAAGCTGGTGAATTGATGCACGCTGTAGATAGTGGGAACTGGTCATTTGAAGACGTTCATGCCCAACTCGGAGAACTTGTTGTTGGAACGAAGTCGGGAAGAGAAGTACAAGAAGAAATCACCTTCTTCAAATCCGTAGGAGCTGCCTATTTCGACCTTGCTGTTGCAAAAGGCGTCTATTCTAAAGCAAAAGAAGCGGGGATTGGAATGGTTGTAGAAGTTTAATATTTATAACAGTAAAAGAGCATCGGCTAAGCCGATGCTCTTTTGTTGAATCCATTCAATGTGAAGTTTCAGTATGTGCGGTGATTTCTTCGGCAAGGTCATGTTTCACCAAATGTTCGCCCAGATGGTCGCTACTACAAAAAATCAACCCTTCGTACACCACGCAGATATCTTCTTCATAAATTTCCCCGTTACAGAAATCGCAATTATAGATCACAATTGCTTGTTGTGGATCACTAGGTAGTCCTGCACCTGTAATCATTGGATTTTCAATTTGCATCCGAATCCTCCTTATTTTTAGTATTTAGTTTCTCCGATAATAAAAAATTCAATGAGTTATGCCTTATTTTCCACTAATTCTTGCAGTTGACTCAGAACATCGGCAAACTTCATTTCGTCAGCTGTATCCCGGAAATTCCGAAAAGGATTCCCTTTGTTTTTCAGGCGTTCCAAAACGGCGGGTATGGAAAATAGATCAGGTTTCAAGGAATCGTGTACTTCATCCCAAGTTAACGGTGTGGCAATCAAACCTTTTTCAGTTCCTCTAGCAGAATAGGGTGCGATGATGGTTTTCCCTTCATGATGCTGCACATAGTCCAAATACAATTTGTTGTGGCGGTTCTTAATCAAGCGCTCTGTTGTAAACCATTGAGGTTCCTGTTCGCATAAAAAATCACAAACAAATTTTGTGAACACGCGTGTTTCGTTATAAGAAAAACGATCAAGAGGCAAAGGAATGTAAACTTGCAAACCTTTGCGACCAGAAGTTTTCACAAAGGATTCAAGACCAAATTGATCAAAGATAGCTTTCATTCGCTGCGCGGCTTCTATGGCCAATGAAAACTCTTGAACGGATGGAGGGTCCAAGTCAAACACAATCTCTGTCGGCTTTTCTGTTCCTATTGTCTGGAAAGGAATATGTAACTCCAATGCCAACTGATTCCCAAGCCATAGTAAGGATTCCAGGTTATTGCACACCATATGTGTGATGTCATCTCCTGCTGAGGTCGCGAGAAAATCTGGAAATGTATCAGGTGCATTTTTTTGATAAAAACTTTCTCCTTCAGCACCATGCGGGAAGCGGATGACGGTCAGTTGTCTATCCTGCAAGAAAGGCAACATATGGGGAGAGACATGTTGCAAGTAAAGTAAGTAATCATCTTTGTTCAAACCTAATAATGGCCACACGGGCTTGTCCGGATTCGTGATTTTTACATTTTCGGGTAAAGGATAAAGCTGACGTTGCATTTGTTTCCAATCGCAATCGGCAGAGTCTTTGTCAAAGACGAATGCATGAAATCGCGGTTCCCTTAGGTGTTWGCCATCGAAATCAATGCATGCAATTTCTACGCAAATGGATGGTTCAAGTTCCCATACATTCGAAGAAATTAAGGTGCCATTTGATTCGAATAACGTCCTTAATGTATTCATTTCTTCTTTTTTCAGCCCGTGACGAAAAGTAACAACTTCAATCAACTGTCCTTTGCCATAAATGGATCCATGGAAAAAACCATTGTTGTGATCGTATTTGGATAAAATGACCGTGACATATCTCCAGTTTTTAATTTTCATCCAGTTGCTGGTGCGTTTATCACTTTGCCATTTGCTCATTTTTCCTTTGGCAACGATACCTTCACCATTACTTACTTTTACTTCATTCCACAATTTCTTGCTGTGTTTGTTTTCCTCAACCATTTGAATTCGTGCAAAATCCTGATAATCCACGGAGTGTGGCAAATTGAGGGATTTAAACAACTTACGCATAAGCTGCTTACGCTCTGAAAAAGGAACACTTTGTTGCGTTTCGCCTTTGCAGGTTAACAAATCAAATGCAACATAATGACAAGGGAATTCCTGAGCATGTTTACTGATGACGCTTTGTGTTCGCATACGGCTTCTCATTTGTACAATGGAAAAGTTACTTTGTTGGTCATTCACCAAATAAACTAGTTCTCCGTCAAGCATCAAGGGCAAAAAGGAGCGGATATTCTCATAAATGTCCTGACAATAATCAATGATTTCAGGAAACATCGGATTGAGCACTTTGCCATTCCGGCTTTTGAGAGTGGGCGTTTCATCCACCCATTCAAGAAGGCAACGAAAGCCATCGTATTTCACTTCGTACAACCAGTCTTTTCCCGTTGGAATTTCTGTTGCAGCAGTTAAAAGCATCGGCTTCAATTTTTATCCTACTCTCGATTGTTTTTCCTAGCTTTTGTAATTTTCCGCACCTGATACATAAATATAGGCAAAAAAAGCATAGTAAGAAAAAGAAATGTAGGTGGTGAATCGAATATGCATACTGTTTGGAAAGGAAGTATCAGCTTTGGACTGGTCAATATTCCAGTTAAGCTTCACGCTGCGACAGAAAATAAGGATATTAAATTACGACAATTACACAAAGAGTGCAACACGCCAATCAATTACCAAAAGGTATGTGCCGGCTGTAAAAAAGAAGTACAAAGCGAAGACATTGTTAAAGCTTACGAGTATTCGAAAAATAAATTTGTGGTGTTGGACGACGATGAACTGGAGAAATTGAAAAAGGACAATGAAGACAAAGCAGTGGAAATTATTGATTTCGTGAAATTGGAAGAAATCGACCCCATTTACTTTGAAAGAAGCTACTACATGGCGCCGGATGGGGGAGGAGGGAAAGCGTATTCCCTTCTGCAAAAAGCATTAACTGAATCTGGGAAAATTGGCGTTGCCAAAATCATGATCCGTTCAAAAGAACAGCTAGCAGTAGTGCGAGTTTACGACGAAATTTTGATTATGGAAACGATTCATTTTCCAGATGAAGTACGAAGTGCGAAGGAAGTCCCAAATATCCCGAGTGAACCGGCTATCGTTCAGAAAGAACTTGATACTGCCTTGTTATTGGTGGAGCAATTAACGACGACGTTTGAACCCGAAAAATATACGGATGACTACCGTACTGCACTGATGGAATTGATTGAAGAGAAGAAAACTGGCAACAAGACCGTAACGGCGAGTGAGAAACAAGTTGCAGCACCTTCAAATGTGACCGATTTAATGTCTGCACTTCAAGCGTCACTGGATAAAACCAAAAAGAAGAGGCCGGCTCCCCGAAAGAAGAAAGCGGCAAAAACGTCTTAACATACATTGGACCTGGTCCTTTGTATGTTTTGCTTTTTCTGGCATATCTCCTGTACCATTAAAGCAAAGGAGGATTGTCGGGTGATGAATAAAGAACAACACGCCATGATTGTTTACACGGAAGTAGAACGAAAAATCGACTTTTATTACAAGCTACAGAAAATTGCCACGCATCATGAACTAACCATCACATCTGAAAACGTGACGACAGCCAGAACAAAATTTACACTCAATCAGGTACTGGATGTTTCCTACAAGTCTTTTTCTTCAGAAGCGGGAATTTTATACCTCCATACCCATCAAGGCGTTTTTCCATTCAACATTCACAGCAATCCGCAAACCTTTATCGATACTTTTCGCTCGTTCAAATAATGTGGGTCATCTTGCATTCGTGATGCCTGAATAATCTAAACTAAAAAGAAAACAAAAAGAAGCCGTTAAAGCTGACGGCTTCTTTATAAACTGACTTCGGGCTTAGGATTTGAAAGACTTACCTCGAAAATATCAATGATTTCAATAAACCGTTCGGCTTCTCTAAAAACATGATCCGCTAAAAGAGGATGAATATCACTCTTAATCCGGCATGCTTCAATTAAATCACGGGCTGTTTTCTTAAAGTCTCTTAATGCAACGACGGACACCCGATTTTGATCTAAAAAATGATCGAGTAGAGGGGTCGTTTCTGATTGTGGTCTCATACTATCCAAGTCAATTGCCTGGAACATTAACTGATCAAAATCGTTGCTAAATTCTCTTGCCTGATCGACCAATTTTCGTTCGCTTGGGTCTAATAAATGCCCGATAAACTTCGCATGGTCCGCCATAATTTTAAGGAAGAATACATTTTCTTCAATGATGGCCTCGGGTAAAGGCTGTAATTTACCTTCATTCAAATCTTTTAATCGATTAGCAAAATAAGCGGCTTCTCTACTCGTATGATCAACCAGTAAAGGGTAGTTATTTGACGTGATTTCACAACGAAGAATGAGTCCTAATACTTTTCGTTTATACGCCCAAATGGATGCAACTGCTTGATACACCTGCGTGTTGAAAGCTTTAATCTGTCGTGGATCGGTATGCACCGAGTAACCGGCTAACTGCTCTTCAATTCTTTCAAAGACAGCAATGAACTGTAGAGCTTCCTCAATAAGCTTTTTATCATTTGCAGAAAATCCTAAACTTAAAAATAGAGCATGTTCTTTCATAATTCTTGCCCAAAATCGAATTTCGTCTAATGACCTTACCACAAACTCGTTCGACATCAATTCGCCTCCGTTCGTTTGCCTACAAATAATTGTATGCCAGGCTTTGTCAAACATGCTTTAATTTAGACAATAATTGAGGCTGCAAACTATCCTGAGTTGCATCAAGATAGCTGCTAGATGAAAAATGAATCCAAAGATAAGGCATAGGGTAAAAAACACAAAAAAGAGGATGGCTATAGAGCCGTCCTCTTTCATTTATCGATTATTTTTCAATAAACGTTAGTTCATTCGTTAATGCGTTCATGTGTCTTTGGGTGTTCTCATAGTGCGTTTGATAGCCAGGTAAATAAGATTCCGTTAACAAATGCATAGGGATGACTTCGAAGTCACTCTTGTTTTTGTAGTAACCATAAGTCGGTACGAAACTAGGGTGATCCAACTTGATAACCGTTTTCTCCGAATCCACGACTTTCGTTATTTCCACGCCACCAATGCCACCTGTCAATTTCTCCAAACCCTCTTGGCTAGATAAAAAGTTTCCTAAACTATACATGACGAATGTTCGCGTTCCGTCCGGCCGTTCAATCCAATCAACAGGTTGAAGAACGTGAGGATGATGGCCAATGATAATATCAACGCCCATGCTTGAAAGCTCATTGGCTAAATTAATTTGTTTGTCGTTTGGTGTTTTTTCATATTCATTTCCCCAGTGCATGGATACGACCACCACGTCCGAAATGGTTTTCGCCTTTTTTACGTCCTGTTCAATTAACGGCAAGTCAATCAAATTAATCAAATAAGGTTTGCCTTCAGGAACTGGCATGCCATTTGTGCCATAACTATAGGACAGGAAAGAGAAAGTGATGTCATTCTTCGTGACAGTCCGTACCATATTCCGGTCGTCTGGCGATTTAAAAGCACCCGTATATGGCATCCCAATTTGATCCCAATAATCAATGGCGTTAAGAATTGCTTTTTCTCCTCTATCCAGCGTGTGATTGTTTGCGATGGTCACTAAATCGATTCCCGAGTACTTCAACGCATCTCCAATCTCATAAGGACTGTTGAACTTGGGGTAACTGGAAAGACCCAGCTCCGGACCCCCAATCATCGTTTCTTGATTGGCAATTGCAATATCAGCACTTTCGATAAAAGGCTTCACTTTTTCGAACATGGCCGTAAAATCATATGTTCCGTCAGACATTTTTGCATCTTTATATACGGGTTGATGTAGCAGGATATCGCCAATTGCAACAAGTTTCGCGGTTGTTACCACGGGTTTTTCAATTTTGAATGCTTTGACTGTGATTGGCTTTATAGGTTTTTTTGCCATTTCAATTTCCATTGCATTGGCGACCGGAATACTGTCGATTGGCAATTCAGGGGCAGAAAAATGTGAACAGCCAACGATTAACATACATAAGGCGATTAATAAATAGTACTTTTTCACGACGTTCCTCCAAAATATTCATTAGCTACGATATAAAAAGAGTGATAACAACATGTATCGCAAATTAGTAACTAGTTTTGACAAAAAATGCGACGATAATACGTATGTAGCAATGAAGATTGATATGCTGGAAGAATGAAAAGTTCAATAATAGTATCTTGTCATGTGGTTATTCTATAAATAGATGAAAAGTCCTGCTGAAACGGGTTCCTATAATTGACAAAATTCTGAAATTCGCATATTCTGAATTTGTAAAAGAAAGATCCGAAAGAGGAGTTTATTTATGAGTGTGGCAGTTCTTAACTAATCCGTCATTTTAATACGGTCTTGAAAGTAGCAAAAACCAAGAAAATGCTTGGTTTATTTAGGTTGCGCTTTTCAAGAATTGTTAAGAACAAGCATCATAGCAAAGAAGAATGGAATTTCCAGCTATGGCATGTATTTGTCATCGCTTTTTTTGTGTCTATAAACGGTCATTTGTTTGATTTTCGTCAACCAAAACCGATTTAGTGCACAAATCAGGGGCTCCATTACATGCAATATCTTCTAAGCCGTCATGAGTGTTTTCATGTCGGCTTTTTTATTTGGAAAAAAGGGAGGATTTAATAATGAATCAACAAACAATTGATGTATTGGGATATCAGGAAATTTTACAGGAAGTAGGGAGCTTTGCGATTACGGAGCGGGCGAAGAACTCAATCGAGGGATTGCGACCGACCACGAATAAGAAAAGTATTGAACATGGATTAGGTGAGGTGCATGAAGCACTGCAAATTATGAAAATCAGTGCCAGTGTGCCGATTCATACATTAAGTGATATGGAGCAATACATCGAACAGGCAAAGAAAGGATTGTACATTCGGGCTGATCAGTTTACTCGTGTCCTTTCTTTCCTGGATCACTGTAATAAACTGAAGCGCTTTATGAAAGATAAACAGTACGCAGCACCTACTATCCATTTGTATGCGGAATCAATAGGGGATTTAAATGAGTTGGAAGCTGAACTTACGCGCTGCTTGAGACACGGTCAAGTAGACGATTATGCTACGAAAGAACTTTCAACTGTTCGAAGACAGTTATCCATGCAACTGGCTAAGGTGAAGGAACGAGCACAAACGATGGTGAAGTCAAAAACGTTTGCGCAGTTTTTGCAGGAAGCCATGGTTTCCGAAAGAAATGGCCGTTATGTGTTTGCCGTCAAAAGGGAGTACCGAACTAAAGTAAAAGGGACTGTTATTGATTCCTCTGCATCAGGCGCTACGTTATTCATGGAGCCGAAAGAACTGGAAGAAATGCAAGAGTCGATCGAGTACTTGAGAATTTCAGAAGAGCATGAAGTGGAGAAGATATTGTACGAACTGACCGAAAAATTCTTAGAACAAGAACTAGCAATCAACATTGCTATGGACACGATGCATCATTATGACATCATTTTTGCGAAAGCAAAGTACAGCGTCTCCATTGATGGGGAACGTCCGACGTTGAATGAAGACTATAACATTCATTTGAATGGAGCGAGGCACCCTATGCTGAAAGGGAATGCGGTTCCTTTATCCATCCATTTCGGAGAAAAAGATCGGGCACTGGTCATTACGGGTCCGAATACTGGCGGGAAAACCGTCACGCTAAAAACCATCGGACTGCTGACCATGATGGCACAAACAGGTTTGTTCATTCCAGCGGAAAAGGGAAGTTCACTCCACATTTTCCATCGAATCTATGTGGATATAGGCGATGGACAGAGCATCGAAGCGAATTTAAGCACATTCAGTTCACGTCTTTTGAACATTATCGACATTTTAAAGAAAACCGATAATCAATCACTTGTACTGCTGGATGAGCTTGGTTCTGGAAGCGACCAACGTATCGTTTGTTATTAGGGCAAAGCGGGAAAAGCCAGGCGTTTGATATTGCATTGAAGCTTGGATTGCACCCGCAGTTAATCAGAAAAGCACACGATATATCGTATAAAGGAGAGCAGTCATACCCTCATGATGCCAGTGAGGCTGATTTGAAGGACCTTCATTATGTGCAGCAAATCACGACAAATAAATACGCCAGAAAAACTCGACAAAATAAGGAAGCCATTGAAGAAAAGGTAGCGCAGTTTGAACAAGGAGACAATGTCACGATTCCCGCTACGAATGAGACTGGAATTGTATATAAAGGACCTGACAGCAATGGGAATTACATCGTGCAAATGAAAGGCGAAAAGAAAGCTTTTAACCATAAAAGATTGCAGCTTCACATTAAAGGAAGTGAACTGTATCCTGAAAACTATGATTACGATATCATTTTCAAATCCAAAAATTATCGGAAAGTGAAGAAACAGCTCAATCGCAAGCATGTTAAAGGGTTAAGTCTCGAGGGTGAGGAGTAATTAACTAAATGCAATATTAATGCTAAATAAGCCACAGAAAGCACATAGCTTTTTGTGGCTTATTTTATGAAAAAAATGATTTATTTTCACAATATGTAGTGTCGAAAAATAAATTTAACACCATATATTGATTTACATGGATTTGCGTTATATAATAAAAATGTAAAGTAAATGGTAATAATAAGAAGGAAAAACCCTTCAATCAAGCTTATCGCAACCATAGCCCTGTGTTTAAAACGCTTTTCTGACTGACCGCTAGAACTTATGTGCTCTCAAAAATCATATGGGTATGGAGGAAGGGAAATATGAATACGCCAACGATAGGTAAAACGAACGTAACGTTGAAACAAATCAACAGTAAAAAAAGAGAAATGTATAAGAAAGCAAAGCACTTGGGTATGAGTCATCCCAACGTCGTCATGTGCAGTCAAGAGTTGGATGAGTTACTCAACCACTATCAAGGGATTTACCAGTTCAATTTTGTCGTCTAGCTTAAGATTAGCCAATAAAGAGTGCGAAGCAAGGTGATTATGTCACTTTGCTTCGCTTTTTTTCTGTATGGGGCTGCGAATATAAGATTCGCGAATAGAAGTGTCAAAAGCGCGAATAGACAGGCTGGAAACGCGAATACAACCAAAAACCGCAAATAGACTATTTTTTAAGCTATACAGGGTTGCCCATAATATGTCTCACTCTAGTAAAAAAGCGATAACGGTCTGAAAAATGGGAAAATGCATTTTTTTCTTACGAAATACCTAGAATTTCCACTCATATCATATAATAAGAAGTACAAATAAAGAGAAAAGTAGGGTGTTCTATGTATCCAACGAAATACAGAAGACGCAATACCGTCGCTTTTACCGTGCTTGCTTATTTCACATTCTTTGCAGGTGTAGTCATGTTCGCAATCGGTCTTTACAATGCGGATAATTTACAACTAAATGAAAAAGGCTATTACATCGCAGTCATGATCTTGGTGGCAGTGGGTGCAATCCTAACACAAAAAGTGACACGTGATAATGCGGAAGATAACGATATCCTGGCAGAACAGGAAAGACAATTTAACAATACACGAATTCCAAGTGGGTCAAAAGAATCGTAATGAAAACTGAAATAGTTAACAAATTGCACTCCATTTTGGGGTGTTTTTTGATGGAATGAAAAGACAATCTTGAATTGGAACTTTTTTACTTTCAGTACGTATAAAGAGACACGTGCGTTAATTTAATCTTGAATCGTTTAATATCTTTATGTATTCCTTATAGAATGTATGCAACTGCCTGCAGAGGACATTCTTTTAAAAAGTGAGTATAAGGCAAAATAAATTGATTTATAGATGAAATCTGAGGAGGGGAACTTGTGTTTATTGTAAATGTAGAGGGCGCAATTTATCACGATGAAAAGTGGTTGTTAATCAGACGCAGTGAAAAAGAAGAACATGCGGGTGGATCGCTGTCTTTGGTTGGGGGCAAGGTAGAAATAGAAGGAGTTTCATCAGATATTTTAGAAAGAACACTAAAAAGAGAAATTGCGGAAGAAGTGGGCATTGAAGTTTCAAATCTTCGGTATGTGAATAGCTCATCATTTGTTACGGATTCAGGCATCCATGTAGTAGATATTGTATTTCTTTGCGACCACCATTCGGGAGAAGCGTATGCTAAGAGTCCAGATGAAGTGGACGTCGTTCTGTGGATGACCACTGAACAAATCGTAAATCATCATGATGTACCGGGTTACTTGAAGGACAATATCAAACTTGCGGATAGATTAGCTCAACAACATACAATAGTAAATTTTTAAAGTCATGATTAAAGATACAGAGGGGATAAGTATGAAGAATAATCCTAGGAAAAAAGAAATGGTTTTTAAGAGACATGGACAGATGGACAGGGAGATTCGAGATTCGATCCTAATTGAAATTATTTTAGGCATCCTCACCTTTATCCCGAGACTAATCATTCGTGTGGTAAGGAATTTATTTTAATTGGACTAGTTAACGATAAATGTATGGAAAGAAATCAAAATGAAAAACTCCATCCAACAACCAATATTAAGCACCCAAATAGTAAAACGTATGATATAGTACGGCCGCGATAACTGCAATTTCCTGTGTCGTTGCTTGAATGACAACGGTATCAATTGTTGAGATTTTAGTCGCAGAAAGTCTCGAAACAGTGGCAACGTGTGTATTGTTGCATTTCAAGTGACCGACACCTGTATAATCGTTTTCAATATAATATTCGTGGTTGGCAAGTGTAATCGAATAGGCTTTTTCCATCAATTGCACTCTATGGCTCTTTATCGACACGGTCTGTGATGATACATGATCGGTAAATGTGTAGCCAATGCCTGGAAATGTACAATCTACACTATATAAAGGTTGCTCGTACTCATTTACGATTTTATAACAGTAGGGCAAGCCAGTGATCAGGGCATCGTTGACGATTTTGGCAACAAAGCCATGGGGCTGCTTTTGCATCGCAAAACTGGTGCCGCCTAGCTCATGATTGATGGGCATTGTTGTAGAAAGGAACACAGTTCCAGGCACTTTGTATGTATAGCGTTGAATTCTCCTATTAATGAAAGTCATTTGAGTAATTTTTTCATAAAGGCGTTGTGAATCTGAATAACTTCCATACCACAACATGTAAAATACCGCTAATTCAATGATGGATTAGCGGTGTTTTACTTGAAAATTATATTTGCATCCACATCAGGTGATCGTTTTAGGCGTTCTTCCATAGCGGACATACACGGCATAAAACAGCGCGGCACTCAACAATCTCAGTCCAGAGTTTAGATACATTGCCATCTCGACACCCCAACTGTTCAACATCCAAATACCGATTTGCGGTGCAAGGAACGCCATAAATGCAAGCAGGACATTGTAGGTTGTGATGCAATACGTACGTGATTCTTCAGGAGACTGTTCCAACAATAAATTGAACAGCAGCAACACGACGCCTGACAGGAAGAAGCCCGACATCGTCTGGACGAGTGTTAAGTAATACAAGTTCGTCGATAGTACCGTCATAAATGGCGTCGAAGCCATCCCAATTGCGGCCCATACGAAGACACGCACATTCGATTTGCGCTCAGCCCATTTTTTCCAGAGCGGGAATGTCAAAATTTGCATTAACATATTTCCGACAGAAAACATACTGATCCAAAAAATGGTCGCACCAACCACACGCACATGGTAAATGTTAAAAATCCCCCATGCCATTTGCCACGCAAAGTTGAAGAATAGTGCTGCTACTAAAAACCACACGTAATTAGCATGCTTGAAAATGGACCAATCCATTAACTTTTTCTTTTCCAAAGGGCCACCCCCATGGGGAGGCGCTTCATCGTGCTTCATCAACAAGAAGGCTTCCAAAAGTCCAAATCCAAATGCCAAGACAAATAGGATTTGATACGCTGTCACATTGTCGGATTCATCTTTCATCACAATGCCGATGATAAGTGTCGAAACGAGCCCAACCATCGTCAACAGCCGGTTACGGTCACTGAAAAATTGGCCACGCCTGGATTCATCGATCATGCCGCTAATCAAGGTTTGCGAGCCGATGTTTGCCACAGTATTCGGCACACTCATTAGTGCAATGATGGCAAGGAAAGCCCATGCCTGCATCGATTCAGAAGGCAAATACACGAGCATGACAATCAGCAGGAACATCAACCTCGCAAACAAAACCGACATCGCCACTAGCTTCTTATGCTCATGTGCTCGGTTCAGTAGAATGGCAGCTGGAATAGTCATGAGCAACGCGACAAGCGGGGGAAGGGAACTAATCAATCCCACTTGGTAGTTGGTGGCGCTCAAAATGGTAATTGCAAAAATGGGAAAGAAGTTGTTCGAAAAATTCATCGCAATGGTCGAAGCCATGCCATAATAAATGCTGATTTTTTCATTATATGGTCGCATAAGTATCTCCGTTATAATTCAAAGAATAGGTTCGATATTCTATGAATTATAAACCTGTAAAAAAAGAAAACAAGTACTTCGAGACACAAAATTTTTGGGACGCTGTTTAAAATTTAGGAGGCACCCCATTCAAATGTTTTAAAAACAAACATGAGGGTTTTTTCTAATCACCGAATATGTAGAGTTCACGTACAAAAAACAGCTTGCAATCTACGTTGAAGTAAATTGCAAGCTGTTCTGATATTATTTTATTTTTTCAACATCGGAAAGGACACTATCCAAATCGTCAGCGGCTTTATTTAATGTGTCTACATCAAGAGGGTCAATTTTTACTCCTGCTTCAATTATGTGAAGGGGTGTTTCAACTTGTTCATAAAGGTCCGTGTCTTTTTCTTTTACTGCATCTTCAAAACTCTCCCAAATTTCTTCTAAGTTTTCGCCATTTGCTTCGGCTTTCTTAGTATCATTTGCTTCTAATTGCACTTTCAAATCGGCAACTTCAGCTTTCATTTCTTTTGCTCCATCCGCAATCGATGTTTGTGAAGTCGTCTCTTCTGTTTGGGTGTTATCATCAGTTTTTGTTTGTTCATCATTTGTTCCACAAGCCGATAAAGCCATTGATGCTGCGATTATTATTGGGAATACGTACTTTTTAGATTGCATTATTAAGTTCCTCCTGTTTTTTCATACTTGATTGAATTGTTTTTTGTTTTATTTTACCCAAAAACGCTACAAAAACTGCAACGACTAACAAAATCATTTGAGGGATAAAGCTCTCCCAAGTTGAGTAGATCGCAAAAAAGTCAATCGTTGGAATTGGAGCTTGTGTAGCTGGAATTAACCCGGCTAATTGTAAACCATGAATGCCCATACCCGTAAACTTAAAGCACAAGTAGAACATTAATATACTCGACACCATGAAAAATGGACGCATCGGAATTTTTAAGCCTACTTTTAAGATTAAGTACGATGTAATCAATAATATAGTTAGGCCAATCGCTATGCCACCTAATAAGGAACCTAAGTCAATAGAAGATGCCATTCCGATATAGAATAAGACAGTCTCAGTTCCTTCACGGAAGACAGCAAGAAAAGCTAAAATCGCAATTGAAAGTAAACTACCAGTATCGAGTGCCTTCGTACTTTTCTTCTGGATATAGCGATTCCATTCTAAAATACTCGATTTACTATGAAGCCAATAGCTCATGTAGCTGAGCATGACAGCAGCAAAAACACCTGTCCATCCAGCAATCAGGAAGTTGTTGTGACCAAATGTGCCAGCTGAGAATAAGAAGTTGACCAAAATGCCAAGAACCAGACTGATGCCAATACCAGAACCCACGCCTACCCAAATCCATTTATTCTTGTCCGAATGACCGGATTTCTTTAAAAAGCCCATAAGCGCTACGACAACTAAAAGAGCTTCTAACCCTTCGCGTAACAGAATGGTCGTCGCATCTAACATCGTGTAGCTAGTTTTTGAAACAAGTGGTGATAAATAATCTCTCATTTCTTCAATGGTTTTTTTTGCCCCTTTTACATCGGGCGGATTAGCTGAAAGCATGGAATATGAAGTAACCATATCACTTTCTGCATTTTTGTAGACCGTTGCAGACTGAGTGAGCACTACACCTTCAACGTCCAACCAAGATTTTCTGAATTCCTCTATATCTAATTTAGCACCGTCAATATCTTGGTTATCAATTTTGTCTAAAGAGTGATTTAATAACATAATCAGTTTGGCAACATCGCCATTATTTTTTGAAGCATCTTGATCCGCAACTGAAGTTTGTGAGAATTGCCCATTAATAAATTTAGTGTTCGTTTCTTTCAGTTGTTGAAGCGTTTTTTGAACACTTTCCGAGTTAACCGGATCTTGAGCTAAAGCAAACTGAACTTGTCCCATGTTATCTTCTATATCATGGTAAGCCTGTTCAGATTTTTCTTTAATTCCTGATTCAAAAGAAATCCAATTAGCCGTGTATTTCTTAAATTGTTCAGAGGCAGTTTTAGTGTCGCCCAATTGAACAGATTTTATGACTTCATCAATTTGAACGTTTGCTTGGCGCAGGTCATCTTCAGGGCTCGTAGCAAAACTTTTGGTTGGAAAAATTAACAGCCCGATAAGGACGAAGACTAGAGCAAAATGTATAGATCGCATTATTTTGTCTCCTCATTATATTGTTATTTAAATTAATTGAAAGATTAATTCGATAATGAAAATCATTATCAATTAGATTCTTACGAATTATAAGGCTATATAGATGTCTTGTCAATCACAGAATAAATATGAATAAGGTCGAAATAAAAAAGGGGAGAAGAACGATTATAATATAGAGGGAAAAATGGAGTGGTTGAATGGAAAAAATAAACAAAATGATGCCTTAAATAAACTAAATGTGATGGCTCACAACTTTTCGATTTTCAAAAAGAT
This sequence comes from Paenisporosarcina sp. P4_E4_2, assembly GCF_056401595.1. Classification (NCBI taxonomy): domain Bacteria; kingdom Bacillati; phylum Bacillota; class Bacilli; order Caryophanales; family Caryophanaceae; genus Paenisporosarcina; species Paenisporosarcina sp. P4_E4_2. The sequence continues at coordinate 18,742 of NZ_JBFUJC010000063.1, forward strand.
ATGTGCCATCACGATGGCCAAATTAAGGGTATATACTCCTGAAGGGAAATTCATATATGGTTGTCTGATGCCAATCGAGTAAATGCCTATACATAAAATAATGAAGATATTAACATTGAACTACCTATTGTTTCTCCTTCGCCCGCTCTTTTTGAGCCGCTTCATACCGGGCACGCATCCGCCAACTTTGGATGAACGAAATCAAATAATACATCCCGACGTAAAGAACAACGAACAAAGCGATATCCAAAACAAATTTGAAAAGGGATTCCCAAACAAATTGACCGTCACTGAACAATTTGTATTGGAAAAATGGTAATAGTAAATACGTGAAGTTACTAATGAGCCACGCTGAAATGAATGCGGCAACTGCTTTCCAAAAAGTCATTAATGATCACCATCCTTTATAAGGATATTATGTTGAAACAAAATGATTGGAATATCTTTAAGCACATATTGTGAAAAACGGTCTGTGGAGTCATTTTTTTCAAATCATTTGAATCCCAGAGAACTGAAAGTACCAGGGACTATGTCAATCCCCACATTCAGTCTTTTTCTTTTTCGGACGATTATTCGATTATCTTTCATCATTGAGCCATTTCTTCTTCCACTTCTTCTTTATTTGTTTTCTTCGGCAAACTTTTAACCAAACTTACAATCACCCACGTAATTAATACAGAACTAATCAATAGCACAATCGCATTCGGAAGGGCTTTATCATACAGTTCTGAGCTTTCCATAATGCCCCACTTTGGCCAAGTCGGTGCGACATACATCCAGATCACGGCAATCGAATTATTGATAATGTGCATTAAAATCGGAATCAATAAATTGTGTGTTTTCAAATACAACAAGGAAGCGATCACTCCAAAGATAAATGCCCCGACAACATCTGCATGCAACAGGCCAAACAGAATACTGGAAATGAGGATTCCGCCCCACATCGACGTTTTCTTCATCATGCGATGCAACAAAACGCCACGGAAGATAAACTCCTCAGCAATGGGACCAATAATGGCTATACTGACAAGTGAAATCACTAAATAAATCGGGTTTTCCGGCATCGGAATGGGCTCCAACAGAAAATCCACAAACCCAGGAAAAATAGGATACAAGGCAAACAATTGAAGCCAAAATACACTTATTGAAAACGCAATGGAAATCGCAACAAATCCAAATAAACGAGGTAGCCATTCAACGGTTCCTTCCTTGAATACCACTTCACGTACAGATCGACCTTGTTTTCGGAAATGATATCGGAAAAACAGAATGGGTGCTGCTATATACAAAATCAGCGTAATTCCGGCTTCCACAAAATTATCATCATTGTAAGGAAGGAAAATAGCCCCAAATCCAAATACCACCATCAACAAAATAGTCAAACCAAACAAATGACGCGTCTTCATCTCTTCAAACATTCGCTCAACCCCAATCAAATTCTACTTACTTATACGCAACTGGGAGGAAATGGTTTCGAATTATTGAGAAACTCCTACTGGCTGCGATAATACATCTCTTTTTCGTCTGTCGGAGTATATGCTTCTTGCAAGATACATGATGATGAGAATCAACAATAATAAACTGACCACGAGAAACGTGCTTTTCAGGACAACGTTCACATATAAATCATCCGTGCTGACTAAGAAAAGGGTTTCTATCCATGAAGGAAAGAAGAATTCTTGAAATAAAGTGAAGCCGTTATGTAC
>NZ_JBFUJC010000064.1:0-11489 GCF_056401595.1 Paenisporosarcina sp. P4_E4_2
CCCGTTTATCTTTGGGATGAACGCTTAACGACATCCGCTGCGGAAAAAATGCTTATCAGTRCTGACGTCAGTCGGAAAAAACGTAAAGAAGTCATTGATAAAATGGCTGCAGTTATGATTTTACAAGGCTATCTAGATAGTCAATCTATTAAGAGGTGATTACCCATGGACCACGGACAACAAAATATTACAGTTGTAGATGACAACGGTAACGAACAACTATGTGAAGTACTATTTACATTTGAATCAGAAGAATTCAGCAAATCTTACGTTCTTTACTACCCATTGGGTGCTGAAGAAGACGAGAACGAAGAAATCGAAATTCATGCTTCTGCTTTCACACCATCTGAAGACGGTAAAGACGGCGAATTAATGCCGATCGAGTCAGACGAAGAGTGGGCAATGATCGAAGAAATGTTAAACACTTTCTTGGAAGAGGAAGAAGAAGACGAAGAATAGAAATTATTTCAAAACACAGCATGTTTCCCTTATGGGACAGGCTGTGTTTTTTTATTTGTTCAGTTAGCTAAACTGTTGCAAACAAGTCGCCTTCCATGCAAAGGAACGAAGGTTAAAAACGCCACGTCCTACTCCTGCGGTAACTCTTCGCAAAAAAAAAATGTGGCAACACCTTCATAACCCACTTCATGTGGGCCTAAGCGTGAAGAATGAGACCCACAAGTATGTGGTTTTCATACTTGTTGGCTCATACTGAACATGTGGCTAGTGCAAAATTACGATAGTAGAGTTGGAAATGAAAGCACGAAACATATTAGTAGAGAAAGCGTTCCTATTAGGCAGAATGATGAATATACATTCTGCCTTTTTCTTTTGTCTAAATATCTTGTATAATAAATGTCAGATAGAGGGGGGTAACCCGTGGAAAACGAAACAAAAAAAGATATTATGTTTAATCGTATGAAAGAAAAGAAAAAAGAAGTGAAAATTGTCAGACGTATCGTGCTTGCAATTGTTCTTATTGTATTGATTGGTGGAGGAATAACTGCTTACAGTGGATACAAATATGTAAAAAGCGCATTGCAGCCAGTTGATGAAAAATCGGAAGAAATCATTCCAGTCAAAGTCGAAATTGGTTCGAACCTCGATTCGATTGCAGCGCTACTCGAAAAAAAAGGAATCATTAAAGATGCGCGGATCTTCAAATATTATGCGAAGTTCAATAATGAATCAGATTTCCAAGCGGGTGATTATGGCCTAAGCAAATCCATGACATTAGACGAATTAATCGAGAGTTTGAAAACTGGTAAAGTATACAGAGAACCAGTCTTCTCGATGACGATTCCAGAAGGACGCACCCTGGAAGAAATAGCTGCGAGAGTTGAAGAAAAAACATCGTATACGTCGAAGGAGTTTATGGACCTGGTGACAAACCCGGATTTCATTGATCAAATGATTGGCAAATACCCAACCATTTTATCAGATGAAATTAAAGGGCCAGATTTACGCCACGCATTGGAAGGCTATTTATTCCCAGCGACCTATGCGTATTATGAAGAAAAACCTTCATTGGAATCCATCGTAGATCAGATGTTGAAAAAGACAGCAAACGTCTTAACACCTTACACAGAAGTCCTTGCAGAGAAGCAAAAGTCTGTACACTGGTTGATGACATTTGCCTCATTGCTTGAAGAAGAAGCGACAGCTGATACTGACCGTGAAATGATTGCAAGTGTTTTCAATAACCGTATGAAAGAGAAAATGCCTTTGCAAACAGACCCTACAGTTCTATATGCACTTGGTGAACATAAGGACCGCGTATTATATGGTGATTTAGAAATTGATCATCCATACAATACGTATAAAATTCAAGGATTGCCTCCAGGTCCGATTTCTAATCCAGGAACCCAATCCATTGAAGCCGTACTGAATGCACCGGAATCCGAGAACTTTTATTTCCTTGCTGATAAAGAAGGAGTCAATCATTTCTCGAAAACGTATGACGAGCATTTAGCAAAAATTGAACAATATTTACGTTAATCGTGACAAGATTGTCACCATTATCACTGAAAGAAGGGAAGGCTATCGCTTTCCTTCTTTTTTTATGATAAGATGGGGTGTAATTTTTGTGCGTTAAAGGAGTTAAACTGGAAATGAAAACTTCACAATCCTACATTACTTCACATATTAAGCAACGCCCTGTTTTACTGTCGAATATGGAACAATTCGCTAAAGAACAACATATTCCAATCATGGAAATTGTGGCGATTGAATCACTTCTTCAATTTCTTCGACTGCAACAGCCGAAATCCATTTTGGAAATCGGTTCGGCCATTGGGTATTCAGCCATTCGCATGGCTTTGACTCTACCTGAAACAGTAATGACGACAATTGAAAAAGATGAGGGCCGTTTTCAATTGGCTTCTACCTACATAAAACAGGCTGAATTGACCGAACGAATTCAACTTTTACACGGCGATGCACTGGAAATCGATATAAACCATTTTAAACTTGGTCAGTATGATGCGCTATTCATTGATGCTGCAAAAGGTCAATATCAACGATTTTTTGACAAGTATTCACCACTCGTTCCTAGCGGTGGTGTTATTTATTGTGATAACATGCTGATGCACGGTTTTACGGAAATTGATATTCAAGATGTGCCTAGAAGAAAACGAACGATGGTCCGTAATTTGCAACAATTTACGACCTGGCTGATGAATCACGAAGAATATGAAACATCATTCCTGCCTATTGGTGATGGCATTACGATTAGTATAAAGAGGTGACTCGCTTGAAAAAACCAGAATTACTTGTAACTCCGCAGTCTGTAGAACATTTACAACAATTGATAGACGCTGGAGCAGACGCATTTTTAGTTGGGGAACAACGATTTGGTCTGCGATTAGCAGGTGAGTTTACAATTGGTGATATTGAAAAATCAGTTACACTCGCTCACGCTGCGAACAAAAAAGTATATGTGGCAATGAACGCGCTCTATCATAATGAGCGTGTCGAAGCATTAGGTCCATATATGGAACAACTGGCTTCATTCGGAGTGGATGGCATTACGTTCGGTGATCCAGCTGTTGTCATGGCGAAACGTGAAACAGGTATCGAAATTCCACTTCACTGGAATACCGAAACGACTGCAACAAACTGGTTCACTGCTAACTATTGGGGGAAACGCGGTGCCAATCGAGCTGTGCTGGCGAGAGAGTTAAGCATGGAAGAAGTCATTGAAATTAAAGAAAACGCAGAAGTTGCTGTAGAAGTGCAAGTTCAAGGTATGACTTGTATGTTCCAATCGAAGCGTTCATTGCTTGGAAACTATTTCTTGTATCAAGACAAAGCGATGGAAATTGAAAATCGTGCGAACAACAAAAACATGTTTTTACATGATAAAGAACGCCACAATAAATATCCGATTTATGAGGATGCTAACGGGACGCATATTTTTAGTCCAAACGACATGTGTATTATTGATGAGTTGAACGAGCTCATTGACGCTGGTGTTGATTCGTTTAAAATTGATGGTGTATTGCAAGAGACAGACTATGTAACGAAAGTGACTAGTCTTTATCGTCAAGCGATTGATGCGTATATGGTCTCACCAGAAACGTACGATCAAATTAAAGATGAATTATTAACGGAAATTGAAGAAATGCAACCGTCACTTCGACCACTCGATACCGGCTTCTTCTTCAAAGAAACCGTGTATTAAGGAAGGGGAGAATCAGCATGGCATTACTTCAACATGGCCGAATTAGTGAAATCATTGATGGCAAACGCGTCATTGTTAAAAAGCCAGAACTCCTTGCTCCTGCAGGAGATCTTGAAAAGCTGAAAATCGCTGTTCATTACGGTGCGGACGCTGTGTTTATTGGTGGCCGTGAATTTGGACTTCGTTCAAATGCAGGTAACTTTTCAATAGATGAAATGCGACAAGCAGTTGAGTTTGCGAACGGCTATGGTGCGAAAATTTATGTCACGACAAACATTTTTGCACATAACGAAAATATATATGGTTTGGCAACATACTTAAAAGATATTGAATCAGCAGGTGTGACAGGCATTATCGTCGCAGATCCATTAATTATCGAAACATGTCGTCAAGAAGCGCCTAAGCTCGAAATTCATTTAAGTACACAACAATCTTTATCAAACTGGAAAGCAGTTCAATACTGGAAAGATGAAGGTTTGCACCGCGTTGTTCTTGCCCGTGAAACGAGCGGCGACGAAATTCAGGAAATGAAAGAAAAAGTCGATATAGAAATCGAAGCTTTCATTCACGGAGCTATGTGTATCGCTTATAGTGGCCGCTGTACGTTGTCGAATCATATGACAGCACGTGACTCAAACCGTGGTGGATGTTGCCAGTCCTGTCGATGGGATTACGATTTGTACGAAGTAAACGAAGGCGAACAGCAGCCTTTATTCAGTGAGGGTGACGCGCCATTTGCCATGAGTCCAAAAGACTTGAAACTAGTCGAATCCATCCCACGTATGATTGAACTTGGCATCGATTCACTGAAAATTGAAGGTCGCATGAAATCGATTCATTACGTAGCTACCGTTGTCAGTGTCTACCGTAAAGTAATCGATGCGTATTGCGCAGATCCCGAGAACTTTGTGATAAAACGCGAATGGCTTGAAGAACTCGAAAAATGCGCGAACCGTGATACGGCAACTGCTTTCTTTGAAGGTGAACCAACATATGAAGAGCAAATGTATGGTGTCCATGGCAGAAAGACAACGACAGATTTTATAGGTCTTGTTCTGGATTATAATGAAGAAACAAAAATGGTCACATTGCAACAACGGAATTACTTTACAAAAGGGCAAGAAGTGGAATTCTTCGGCCCAGATATTGAAAATTTCCGGATGACCATTACAGAATTATGGGATGAAAAAGGAATGGAATTGGATGTTGCACGCCATCCGTTGCAAATCGTTCGTTTCAAATCCGACATCCCTTTAAGACCAAATAACATGATGAGAAAGGAGCTTGTACGATGACATTTAAGCGCCCGCTTGTTATTGGTATTGCTGGTGGCTCTGGTTCAGGGAAAACAAGTGTTACCAAGGCAATTTATGACGTTTACAAAGAAAAATCCGTAGTCGTAATCGAACAAGATTATTATTATAAAGATCAAAGCCATCTAAAATTTGAAGAGCGACTTGCTACAAACTATGATCATCCTTTGGCTTTCGATACAGATTTGTTAATTGAACATATTCATCAACTTTTGAATCGTAAAGCAATCGAAAAACCTGTGTATGATTATGCAGTTCACACTCGTGCAGACGAAACGATTGTAATTGAGCCACAGGATGTTATTATATTGGAAGGTATTTTGGTTCTCGAAGATGAGCGCTTACGAGATTTGATGGATATCAAATTGTTTGTCGATACGGACTCGGATTTACGCATCATTCGTCGTATAATGCGCGACATCAATGAACGGGGCCGTTCCATCGAATCGGTTGTGGAACAGTATTTATCTGTCGTACGTCCGATGCATAACCAATTTATCGAACCGACGAAAAGATATGCAGATATCATTATTCCAGAAGGTGGCCAAAACCAGGTTGCCATTGATTTAATGGTTACAAAAATTAAAACAATTCTTGAATCTGATATCATTGTGTAATATGATATTGAAAGACTGACAAAATTATCTAATTACTTAGCCGCATATTTATAAGATGCGAGTCATAGTATTTTTATTAGTTAGCAAGTAGTTGAAGGAGTGAAATACATTGTCAACAGAAAAACAATACCCTATGACTGCTGCTGGAAAGCAGAAATTAGCGGACGAACTAGAATTCTTGAAAACGGTTAAACGTAAAGAGGTTGTTGAACGTATTAAAATTGCACGTAGTTTCGGTGACTTATCCGAGAACTCTGAGTATGATTCTGCTAAAGAAGACCAAGCATTCGTTGAAGGACGTATCTCAACTTTAGAATCAATGATTCGCAATGCGGTCATTATTGCAGAAGACGAGCAAAATAACGACATCGTATCCCTTGGGAAAACGGTTTCCTTTATTGAAGTTCCAGACGGAGAAGAAGAAACATACACTATCGTTGGTTCAGCTGAAGCAGATCCGATGGAAGGTTTGATTTCAAATGATTCTCCAATCGCGAAAAGCTTGATTGGCCGTTCGGTTGGAGATCAAGTAAAAGTATTGACTCCTGGCGGCGAAATGGACGTCAAGATTGTATCAATCAATTAATAATCAAAATCCACTCCTATATCTTGGGAGTGGATTTTTGTTTTTTCGGGGAATAGTAAAATTAGGAGATAATTGTTAGTTGCTCCGAAACTGAGGAACTTTATCTAAAAACTATTAAAACTGCTCCCAAATCACCAAAATTGCTCCAAAACATCTCTACGCCCAAAATTCAGCCGAAACCTTATCCAAATGAAACATTTCCTTAACACATTCGTCTAATTTGTAATCAACATTTATGTTATCATGCTGTATATAAGGGGGAGTACGCATTGGCAAATACACAGCGTCGATATACCTCGAGAAGTAATCGACCAAAAAAACCAAGCACGAACACAATATTAAATGCACTTATAGGTATCGTCATTGTACTTATTATCATTACTGCCGGATTCATTTTCATCGGAAATGACGATGAACCTGAAAAAGCTGACAGCACGAAAGACACCGAGTCTGCAGAAACGGCAGATGGCACAGAAGCTGAAGAAGAAGCTGATCCTGAAGACCAAATCGGTTCTGAACCAATTGCAGAAGAAGAGGAAACAGAAGACAGCGAATCATCTGAAGCTACTGAGGAAGAATCTACAACAACTGAAGATTCAACAACTGGTGGCACTGTAACTTCTACACCGTCTGATGATCCACTCGTTTCTGAACGAATCGTTAACACTGGCTGGAAGCCGGTCGGCACATCACAAACTGGCGAACATACATCTGTATATACCAAGGGGCATGTGGACTGGGATGAGAAACTAAAAGCTATGGCATATACAACAGGCTTATCTGCGGACAATATGATTGTATGGCGTCTTGAAAACGGTGGAAGTCCTCAGAAATCCATTGGGGTTGTATCATCAAATGATAAAGAAGAAAAATATCGTGTGTATTTAGAGTGGGTGGACGGTGAAGGCTGGAAACCTGAAAAAATGGAGACTTTGAAAACATTGGACGGCGCCTATTGACTTTCGGCGCCGCTTTTATTATTTTAAGGGAAGTGTTTTTGCTCGAGACTAAATAGAAGCTTGTTCGAAAGTACTTGTATCTAATGATTTATCAAACTGAAAAGAGGCGGAAACTATATGAAATTAGCAGTAATTGGCGCAATGGAACAAGAAGTTGAAGCGTTACGTTTGGCAATTGAAAATCCACAAACAACGGTTATCGCAAATAGTGAATTTACTGAAGGTACATATGCAGGGCATGACGTTGTGCTGCTGCGAAGCGGTATCGGTAAAGTAAACGCAGCCATGTCAACGACCATTTTACTTCAACATTTCAAACCGGATGCTGTAATCAATACAGGTTCAGCTGGTGGCTTTGATGCAGAACTAGAAGTGGGAGCAGTCGTTATTTCGGATGAAGTACGTCACCACGATGTGGATGTAACGGCTTTCGGCTATGAAATGGGACAAGTACCACAGCTTCCTGCAGCTTTCACAACAGACGCTAAGCTTCGTAAGCTTGCGGAAGAGGCAGTGGAAGAAATAGGCCAACATCAATATGCAACGGGCCTAATTGCTACAGGAGATTCATTCATGAACGATCCTGTGCGTGTTGAAAGCGTGCGTAATCATTTCCCTCACATGAAGGCGGCGGAAATGGAAGCGGCTGCTGTAGCGCAAGTGTGCCACCAATTCGACGTACCATTTGTTGTGATTCGTGCACTGTCTGATATTGCAGGGAAAGAATCATCCATCAGTTTTGATGAATTCTTGCCGACAGCTGCAAAACATTCGACACAAATCGTTTTACATGTAATTAGTAAATTATAAGCATGTTTCCGTGTTAAAATAGAGATTGATTGTTGGAGGCTCTTTCGATATCCAGTGAATCGAGAGAGTTTTTTTCATGTTTAAACAATTGATACAACTTTACGAGTGCTCGCTTTTCGATGCGGGAAACGTAACTTCTTGAAATATTCAATTGCTTGGCGATTTGTTTTTGAGTCATCGGTTCAAATTGATGTAACCCATATCTACGCTCAATAATTTCAATTTCGCGTTTCTCCAATTTGTCCAAGTGCCGGTAAAGTCTTGCCATCTGTTCTTTTTGTTCCAGTGTTTGTTGTGCAGTGTCTTCGTCAGTTTGCAGGAGATCTGTAATTTGGAGTGAATGGCCGTCTTTATCCGTGCCAATCGGTTCGTAGAGAGAGACATCTTTTTGGACTTTTTTCTGGGAACGTAAATGCATGAGAATTTCATTTTCTATGCAGCGGGCGGCGTATGTCGCGAGGCGGGTCTTTTTATCTGGTGTGTAACTTGCTACGGCTTTCATTAAACCGATTGTACCGATCGAAATGTAATCATCGAGTTGTTCATGCTTTGGATGGAATTTTTTGACGATATGTGCAACGAGTCGCATATTCCGTTCAATTAATTCGTGTTTGGCTTCTTCATCACCGGCTAAGCAACGCTCTACATATATGGCTTCTTCTTCTTGGGATAGGGGCTTTCTAAATGCCTGACCTTTCAGGTAACCTAGGACTGCCGGAATTTCAATCCATAATTGCAGGACGGCAGACAATAAACCACTCATGCTGATGAGCACCTCCATGTCGTCTTTTGTCACTATATGTTAACGACATAAAAAGCATGAAAAAAACGACCACAATTTGCGGTCGTTACACTTTTTTCAAAGTAAAAGTACTAATCATCAATACAGCCAAAATGAGCACGAGGAACATATAAAAAACTGGTGAAAACAGGGACAATCCAAAATAAGAAAGCGTCAGTATAGTACCGGCAGCTGTAATTGGGAGACCAGTAAAGTAGCCATTCGAATCCATTATATTGAAACGTGCCAAACGAAAAGCTCCGCTGGCAATATAAATGATGGTGATGACCATTCCGGCTGTTCCAAATTCAAATAAATCAACCATGTATATGAGAATCGCTGGGGCAACGCCGAATGAGATGATATCGCTCATGGAATCGAGTTGTTTTCCGAGTTCCGATTCTTGACCTAATTTACGAGCAACCATCCCGTCGAAACGATCCAGTAATGCTGCGATAAATATAAACAGAACACTATAGCTATATGATTCGTTTAATGTGGTCATTATGGAAGCACCACCAAAAGATAAATTCCCGATGGTGATCATATTTGCTGCATGTGCTTTCATTTTTTTGATTGTGTGATCCACTCGATGCATTAAAAACAATGGACGACACTCCTTCTTGTGTAAAGTATTAGTTCATTATACTTCTTTCAACTAAAAAAAGGTAGAACATATTTAGAAGAGGTGGGATAACGTGAAACAGAAAGTTTACCAAACGCTTATTGAATTGACTAATGGCAAATGGTCTTCCGTAACAATCCAGAAATTCGCCAAATCTTCTTGGAGTCGAAAAGTGATTCCATCTTATATACGTACATACGGAATACAGATGCAGGAAGTTTCACAAACTATCGAATCATTTCCGACATTGCATGACTTTTTCATCCGAAAAATTGATGCACAGCACCGTCCCATTGCAGAAGGAGAAATGGAAGTGGGAAGTCCTGTTGATGCAAAAGTTGAATCCATTGGGCAAATATCATCCACTGGAACATTTTTAGTGAAGGAAAAGTCGTATACCTTAACGGACCTGCTTGGAAATGTTGACCTTGCCTCACAATATGTTGGCGGGACTTATATGGTATTGTATTTAAGCCCTGCTGATTATCATCGAATTCATAGTCCGGTTAATGGACATGTTAAAAAACAAATGACACTTGGGAAAAAATCATACCCTGTGAATCAGGCCGGATTGTCTTATGGAAAAACCCCAATTAGCGGAAACTATCGACAAGTCACGCATTTGGTTTGTTCAAATCAAAAAAACTGTGCAGTTATCAGTGTGGGTGCCATGTTTGTAAACTCAATTGAAATGACCAATACATCACGGGATTGGATAAAAGGCGAGGAAATAGGGTATTTCACGTTTGGTTCCACGGTTGTATTACTATTTGGAAAAGATGCTTTTCAAAAGGATTCGTCATTGACACCCGGCAGTCGGGTGCGAGTGGGTGAGAAAATCGGGAGTATGTTATAATCATTAGAGAAAAATAGGTTGAACGGAGTGTGTCACGGTGTATAAAAAATTTTTACCGAGCGAATTTGTGAAAAGTGTATTCGACATTTCGCCACAACGATTGCTTGATAAAGGAATTCGAGGAATCATAACGGATCTGGATAACACGTTAGTTGAATGGGACCGTCCTGATGCGACACCCAAACTTGTGAGCTGGCTGAAGAGTATGAAAGACGCAGGAATTCAAGTGACGATTGTTTCGAACAATAACGAGATGCGAGTGAAATCATTTGCAGATCCACTTGGCATTCCTTTCATTTATAAAGCACGTAAACCGATGGGCAAAGCATTTCGTAAAGCACTTCAACAAATGGATGTTAAACGTGAAGAAGTGGTAGTAATCGGCGATCAGCTCCTGACGGATGTTGTCGGAGGAAATCGCATCCATTTACATACGATTTTAGTATTGCCTGTAGCAAAATCGGACGGATTTTTCACGCGTTTCAATCGATTGGTTGAAAGACGAATTTTCAAGTCATTAAAAAGAAGAGGCTATGTAACTTGGGAGGAAGAAGTTTGACAACTATACCAACTTGTATCGGATGCGGTACTCAAATACAAACAGTAGATCTAAAGGAACCTGGATATGCACCACAATCATCACTGGAAAAAGAAGTGATTATTTGCCAGCGTTGTTTCCGTTTGAAAAACTACAATGAATTGCAGCCTGTGTCATTAACGGATGATGATTTCCTTCGTATTTTGAACAGTCTTGGCAATGAACAAGGTCTGATCGTGAAAATCGTCGATATTTTCGATTTCAACGGAAGCTGGTTACCAGGATTGCACCGTTTTGTAGGAAACAATCCAATCTTACTGGTTGCGAATAAAGTGGATCTGTTGCCGAAATCAGTGAAAAAACATCGCGTCATACAGTGGTTGCAGCAGGAAGCGAAGAAATTGGGATTGAAGCCTGTCGATGTCATGTTAGTCAGTGCCYATAAAGGAACTGGAATGGTGGAAGCGATGGAAGCAATCGATCGTCTTCGTGAAGGCAAAAATGCGTATGTAGTTGGTTGTACGAATGTTGGAAAATCAACTTTCATCAACCGTATCATCAAGCAGGTGACAGGTGAAAAAGAAGTGATTACAACTTCACATTTCCCTGGAACAACACTTGATTTAATTGAAATTCCATTGGATGACAATCAATCACTTTATGATACGCCAGGTATTATCAATCATCATCAAATGGCGCATTTCCTTGACTCATCTGAACTT
>NZ_JBFUJC010000065.1:0-11455 GCF_056401595.1 Paenisporosarcina sp. P4_E4_2
CGATAATGTAGCGGAAATGGCACAAATTAATCGTTTGAAAGATGGGTTCAAGCGTCTGGAAAATGGCTGGGCAGTTAATCCGAACCTGGAAAAGCTGTTATTCGAGAAACGACCGACTGTGCGAAAAGGGAAGGTTCCGGAAGACTTAACCTTCAAGCAAAATCTGAAWGAATTTCAACGACAGGCAGTAGAAGGCGCGATTGCCGCACAGGATATGTATGTCATACAAGGGCCACCCGGAACAGGAAAGACCACGGTTATTTCTGAAATTTGTTATCAGCATGCGAAAATGGGTTTGAAAACGCTAGTAGCCTCACAATCGAATTTGGCGGTTGATAATGCACTGGGTAAATTATTGACGGACCAGGACATTCGAATTTTACGAATCGGTCGAAGTGAAAGCATCGAGGAAGAAGGGCAGCGTTTTGTTGAAGAACAAGTTGCTCTTTACTGGAAGCAACAGACGCTTTTGTCGATCCAGACGCATGTAAACCAGTTTAAAAAAGATGGACAGGTTCTTCTTACTTCTATTAAAGAAACTGAAGCAACAATCGACCATCTGAAGAGTGAAATAGAGACTCTTGAAACGAAGAAAACGGAAAAGAATCAAGCCAAGGAAAATTTGAACAGACTTCAGCACGAACTGAAGTCAAGTCAGTCATACGTTCAAGAGTTGAAGCGAAAAAAAGATCAATTTGACTTTCAATTGATTATGAGTCAGGACATTTTTGAGGATGCAAAAAGCCGATATGAACGGTTGAATGACCAAGTAGCTCTTTTTTCGGGCACAGGTGAATTTGCTAAACTTCACATTAAACTCAATGATGAAATTCAAGTACTTCAAAAACAGTTAGCATGTTTACAAACGGCAACATCTCTTCAACAGAAAAGAAATGAGCATCAGGAAAATGTGGACCAATTGAAGAAGGCCTCTTCTCAGCAAGCGACTTTGGAACATATAGCGAAGCAAATCCCAAATGTTAAGAAAATCCCTGAATTACAAAAGTTGATGGGGCAGGAATCATGGGCTCGTTCATCTGAAATCAACTCGATTTTTCATCATATGGACCAGTTGCGTATGAACTATCAAGCTTCGATTCAAATAGGGAATCATTCCGAAGTGGATGACACGTTGAGTAAAGCCATTATTTATGCAGAACAGCAACTAAACGCGCATCAATACAATATGAAGATGCTCGCAAAAAAGATATCGATGATGCCTCATGTTGTTGGAGTGAAGCTTGAAGATCGGTATGTAAAAAAAGTCGTAGACGCATTTCGGGATTATACCAAACAAATGAACGCATTCCGGGAGCCGTTAAATCAAACGGATCGACAAAAATTGTCGGCTATTTATGAACATATGATGGTCCTGAAAGTATCCAGAAAAGTTGGATTAACACGTAATGGTGCACAAGGAAATGAGCAAATAAAGAATGAAATTTTGACTTCATTTGAACAGCTGAAAGAAGTCGTTGGACAAACTCTTGTAACACGTCTGCAGGAGTTAGCTGCAGAGACCACTTTATTGACTCCAAAACTTTCTGCACTGGTTGAAGAAATTGATTCTATTGAAAAGAATCTTTCCGGTATGCGTGAAACGGTACCCAATCAAGAAGTACTTGTTCCAATGGTCGAAATCGAAAAGGCTCTTACGGAAAAAGAGGCAGAGCTTGAGCAGATGGGAACAGAAGAGAGCTTCGTAGAAGGTTTGGTACAAGCAACCTCCGTGCAACGAGGGGTTATGCAAAAACGTGAAAACGAAATGAACCAAATTCAAGATACAATGGCAGATTTGGCACAGAAATTGGCTGATGAACAGTTCAAGCAAACAACGATTAATAAAGAAGTGACCGACCTTGAAGTAATTATCAGTATCGATGTAGATGCTTTATTGAACGAAGTGAATACGAACTTCGAGAATACATCAGCACAATTAATCGAATTAAAACGAAAAGAAACTTTCCTGAACGTTTCCAACGACATTCGTCTCGAGTGGCAGGATATGCTGGGACAATCAACTGCTTATGATATGGATGAAATCAAGAAATTGTATATTCAGTATGCGAATGTGATTGGTGTAACGTGTTCGATTTCGGCAAGTAAGGATTTTGTGACACAGTATCCCGATTTTGATGTGGTCATTATTGATGAGGTATCAAAAGCAACACCACCTGAATTACTGCTGCCGATGTTAAAAGGGAAGAAAATCATTTTGGTTGGCGATCATCATCAACTGCCTCCGTTGGTCGGACAGGACACGATGGACGAAGTGCTCGAAGATATGACCGATGCACAAGAGAAAGCTGATTTGACATCGATTTTGAAAGAATCCATTTTTGAACGGTTGTTCAATGATTTGCCTGAAGACAGCAAGGCAACGCTTCGCATTCAATACCGAATGCATGAGCACATAATGGAAACAATCAACCCATTTTACCGTGAAAATAATTACGGATTGGAATGCGGATTGGCTGATTCGAGCAAAGAACGTGATCACTTGCTGGATGGCAAGCTGTTCAAACGTGGGCAGCATATCATTTGGTACGATATGCCGAATGAGCAAGGATTTCTTGAGGAGCGGGAGCAGCATAGCCGTAGCTATTACAATGCAGCTGAGCTGAAACAAATCCGTGAATTATTACTGGATTTGGATCAGGCGACAGCTCACGCGAAAAAGGATGGCCGTCTGAATGCTAACGTGAAGAAGAAAGTAGGCGTCATAAGTTTTTACGGGGAACAAGTGAAAAAAGTGGATCGTCTTCTCAGCCAAGAACTCGACCTGCCTCACCTTCATTGCCGAACAGGAACAGTCGATAAATTCCAAGGGATGGAAATGGATGTTATCATTCTGAGCTTCGTGCGTAATCATCACCAGAAGGATGGGAACATTGGGTTCTTAAAGGATTACCGACGATTAAACGTGGCACTTTCTCGAGCACGTGAACTTCTTATGATTGTCGGCAGTGCGGACATGTTCACGAAAAAAGCCCACGGCGAATCCCAAAAGATCATGTTCCGACACGTATTGAATGTCGTAGAGAAATACGAGGGACTGAAACAATTGGAAACTAACGCAGGCAGGAAGTGATTTTATGAGCAAACAACTTGATACAGAAATGTCGAAAGTATCGACCGTGTTGCTGGAACAACGGCATCTTCGCTTGCTTGGAAGTGAGAGATGGGGGTTTCCGCTTCAACTTGCTAACATTCAGATGACAACGGGTATCCGAAGTCAAATGGATGTACTGATGAAAATGATCTTGAAGATTTTGGGGAAACTGGACGTCAAACACACTGAAGAAATCAGCGAATTGCTGGCGGTGGAAAACATTTTTGTGGATCATATGCTGAAGCTGATGATACAAAATCAGATGGTTAAGTTAAATGAAGGTTTCTATCGGCTGACCGACCTTGGGATGGAACAACTGAAAGTAGGAACGTTCGTGCATGATTCCTTGGAGGAAGAGGTCGAAGTTGCATTCAGTCCCTATCATAACGATGCTCTCATTCAGGATACCAATCAAACGTCAGTAGAGGCAGACGATCAACTTCCTGATTATCGTTTTGGTGAAGACAACAATCAATTAAATGTGAACGAACTGAAAGACTCACAAATTATACAAATCATCGAGGACTCGGGCTTCGAATTTATAGTGGAGAACGGTCAGAAACAGATTGAAGAGATTTGCTCAATTGAACTGCAAGACACATTACGAGTAGCTTGCTTCGAATTCCACATGCATGACACAACTGAAGATACTGTTTTTATTCGTGTCTGGAATACGTGGACGGGCCAATTCGATGTGCAATTTGAAACGGAACTTAACCAGAAGGAAGCAAGCCGTCTAAGAAAACACTACTTTGATCAACCGACATCATAACTTTTAATATACGCTCTGATAAACTATATTGTTGATCTCAGTTCCAACGCACTTTCATGTTTCGAAGCTAGCGCAGCGATGCCGAAACAGAAACCGGAGTACCGGTTTTCCAAGCGCCGAGGAGTCTTTGCGCTCGCCCTAGGAAAGCGTAGCATTAACATCAACATTTAACGTAGTTCTAATTTAAATGAGGTGAGCTAAATGACAGTTAATCATAAGCTTGAAGGTATGGAATGTATGGGCTGCGCGTTGGCAAATAATTTATCTGTTCACGTGGTTTATGAAGATGAGTTCGTTTGTTGCATTTTAGACCACGATCCATTTAACGAAGGACATACTTTAATCTTACCTAAGCAGCATTTTCGCTATGTTGATGAATTTGACTCGGAAACTGCAATTGCTGTAATGAAAGCATCTCAATTACTTTCAAAAGCCTTAAAAAATATATTTAATCCCAATGGAATAACGGTTTGTCAAAACGGTGGCACAATTGATGAATTATCACATTACCACATGCACATTGTGCCAAGATATGAAAATCAATCATTCGCAAGTTTCTATACAGAAGAACCTTGGGACAATGAAGACCTTAAAGAAAAACTGCCTAGAACACGCAATGAATTAGCAAAGGTGATTAGTGAGTTATACTAACCATAAGCATACTAATTATTATCAGACCGCTGAATTTTAATCTTCAACGGTCTTTAAATATTTGTCTGGTTCGACATGAAGCGACAAAAAGATGAGTGGATAGCCTTTACAATATGAAAAGACAGATCAAATTGAAGAAGTATTAAGTTACCCGTTTCAATCCAGTCAGTATTAATCGTCATCGTATTACTTTTTAATGTTCAATTTTAAAAAATACATACAAGTGAGGTATCATAATGAAATTTGAAATCAAACGTGAACGATTATTAGATGGGTTAAATGATGTAATGAAAGCAGTAAATTCTAAGACAACGATTCCCATTTTAACCGGGATTAAATTAGAACTTACAGAAGAAGGTTTATATATTACAGGTAGTGATTCCGATATCACGATTCAAACTTTTATAAAAGCCGAAGAAAATGGCGAACAGGTTATCAATATTTTTGAAAACGGAACTATTGTGGTACAAGCCAGAATGTTTAATGAGATTGTTCGAAAACTGCCAACAAATGCTGTTGAAATTGAAGTCAATGAGCAAAATCGGACGCATATTCGTTCAGGTAAGTCAGAATTTCATTTAATCGGATTGGATGCTTCTGATTATCCCTTACTTCCAGAAATTCAAGATAATCGACAGTTTACCATTCCAGCAGATTTACTAAAATCCACTATTCGTGAAACAGTATTTGCAATCTCTACATCAGAAAGCCGTCCAGTATTAACCGGTGTTCACTGGCAATTGAAAAGCGGAGTTCTTCAGTGTGTAGCGACGGATAGTCACCGTTTGGCACGGCGGAAAATGAACTTAAAGCAATTGCCCGAGGAAGAGTTCAGTGTAGTAATCCCTGGTAAAAGCTTAAGTGAATTAAATAAAGTCATTGCTGATTCTTCCCAGCCTGTAGATATTATGATGACACAACAGCAAGTGTTGTTTAAAACAGAAGGTGTATTATTCTATTCGCGTTTGCTAGAAGGGAGTTATCCAGACACATCCCGATTGATTCCAAACGAATATAATACGACAATCTCGCTTGATGGAAAGGCTTTACTTCAAGCAATTGATCGTGCTTCGTTACTCGCACGTGAAGAACGTAATAATATTGTGCGATTAACTTCATTGGGTGGAAACGTCATTGAAATATCCTCCAGTTCACCCGAAGTGGGACAAGTAGAAGAAGAAATTCAAGCAACATCTATTGAAGGAGAAGAGCTGAAAATTTCCTTCAGTGCAAAATATATGATGGATGCGTTAAAAGCTTTTGGTGGCCACGATATAAAAGTTCAATTTACAGGAACCATGCGTCCATTTATCTTGAATTCTGTTCACGATGACGCAGTTCTGCAATTAATAGTACCTGTACGAACGTATTAAATGACAAAAATTAAGAAACGAGTTGTGACCTAGTCGCAGCTCGTTTTTTTATTTACTTACTCAACTTTCGCATAGAAAAAACATTCTCCAATCTTAGGGGAATATACGCTGATGCATAAACTAATATCCCTATTGACTACTAGTAGGAACGCATGTCACTTCGCTCTTTCTTTATCGACATTCGTACTTCAGTTGTACATCCCACACTTTTGAAATGCTATGATCAAACCAATATGAGGTTGATATTCCGCAAAACAGCTACGCTTTCCGCGGGCTTGCGCCGAACTAACTCGAACTGATTGTTCGAGTGGATTTCGACACTTCGCCTTTCCCGCTGGAGTCTCCTCTGTTTTGCTCCATATCTCGACAATAAGTAGAATTAGAAACCTTTTATGAAATGAGACTGATAAATTAAGATGTTATCGGATAGTTGCAACGAAATCAGAAAAAAGGAAAGGACTTTTTGGACAGCCCCAATTTAAAATAGCTCTTTCTTATGGTGCGGGGTTTCGCCACTCAGCCTCAATCAACAACTTAAAGGCAGTTCACTTTAGACGAAAAAGAAATAAGCTTCGCACAACCGGATAAAAAAGAAGGAACCTTCCAAAATTTCATCTTTGGCAGGTTGTTTTCCCGAGATTAGGTGTCGAATCTTTCGTTAACCAAAAGCACTTAAACATGGGCACATCGATTTCCGGGGAGCGACGGACGAAAATTCACCGTAGGATTGCCCAAGAGAAAGACCCTGGGGAAGTGACAGCGTCACTTCCCCAGGGTCTTTTCGTTCAGGTCAATGGTGCAGTAGATTTAACTCCAAGGCGAACCGGAACTACCTGACTATGTGAATCCATGTAAATGCACCGAGAAAATCATTTCTTCTTTCGTCAAGTCTCTAATTAAAATAAGTCTCCTTCAATTTCCCGTAGGAAGGGAAGTGTATTTTCATGCTGCGAAAGTTGAGTTACTTACATCTCAAAAACAATTTTTTTCTTTTACCCGTGGGGAAGTAAGAAAATAAAAGTACCTTATATAAGTAGAAGGAGAGATGAATATGAAAAACTTGAAAATAGAGCATATCGGTGGAACGTACACTGTAATTGAGCATGGAAAGGACCGATACCAGCTCGTTCGAATTATCGGGGAGTATGAAGTGGAAGATGTTTATAAAGCAAAGAAGATGAGAGTAATGAACGGATGATTGATTTCATCGAGAAAATAGTAGATGCAGAACAATTAATTCATGGATTCGATTATGCAATTGTCTCGATAATCGTTCTTGACGCTGACTTTGAAACTTATTCTGTAGATGAATGGTATAACATGGATAGCTTGGCCTATTTCGAAACGGAACGATTGAAGAAGAATCACTATCAAGCTTTTCTGGAATTATGGAAAGGGAGCAGGTCTGGGAATGTGGGGATGGGAATCACCCCGACTCAGTATATCCGTAATGCCACATTATATTTACCGAAAGTGAGAATCGATTTGAGTGCAGCTATTACATTTAGCCTTGGCGTTGTGGAAATATTAAGAGGAGAGTATGCAGGTCAATTCATGCTTTATTATTCAATGAAAATGAATGAAGATGATTTGGTAGAAGCAGATGCTCTTGATGAAATTCTTATGCTTAAACTTTATTTCCAATACACCAACCCGTTTGATTACTATGACAAAGGCGTAGATTTCCTGATCAAGAACAAATGGGGCTACACCGAACATTTGATCATGAATAAGAGAGAAGAAGTGAAAGCACGGTTTAAGGAAATATCGGAATATCATGTAAGTGGTGGCAGTAGTCATTTATTGGAAAAGAATCAGAGGGAGGCTATAGTCAATTAGTGATGAGTGGACGGAAAGTCATCGCAAATGGTCAGAAACACTCTGCGAGTGGACGAAAACCTATCGCCAGCGGTCAAAGTAACACCATGAGTGGACGGAAATGTATCCCGAATGGACGAAAACACACCATCTTAGGATAATCCCAGTACAAAAATTCACCAACTTCAGCAAAAGACCTCCGATCAACTTAGAAAGGAGGAGTTTTAGGAAATGGCTATGCCTTGCAGGTATCGCCAAAAACTAGCCAATTATTATTGCTCATAGTATTGAGCATTCTGTCCTTCCAAGAGGTCGAGCATTTGAAAATAACCCGGAATGTTATCGACTTCATAATTTCGGATGCATTCCAGCAATTTGATTTTCAGTTCTTGAGACAAGTCTTCCCGGTATTGCCATTTTGTCTGATGTAAAGATCGATCAATTTTAGGAGCAAACAAATCAATGACGATGGCCAGTGATTCGTTATCCGTTCTTGACTGCTTTACTAAAGTAAATAAACTTTCACTCATTACTGCCCCTTCCTTCTCAATTCGGTTTCTATTATCTCTCTAATCTTTCTTAATGCTTTTGTATGACTTTTGGAAACGGCTTGCTGGGATTTATTCAGGCTGCATGCGATTTCGGAATCGTTCAACCCATAAATGTAAGCCAAACTCAGTACTTGCTGCTGATTTTCTGTGAGTGATTGAATCGCATGAAAAATCTCATAGCTTGTCAAATGGTCCCCAATAGTGGATGAAGCAATGAAAATATCCGTATTTTCCATGTTTTCCGAAGAACTCAGTAAATCAAGGAATGTTAATTCACCATCTTCTTTTAAAGGTCTGTCCAAAACTAACTGGTACCGTTCGGAGATCAGTTTAATTTTCTTATCGTAATTGATTGCATTAAAATAAATGGTTTGTGATAAATAAGTGGTAAATCTGATGTTGAAGTAAAATTCCCTGAACGTATCATCTAATTTCTTCTTTAATTCGGCAGTGGGTTGATTCCTGACTTCTTTCAACAATGCAATATGTTCTGGAATTTCCAAAAACGATTTGATGATAGGGTTTTGACGGTGTTTCTCCAGTTTATCCCAGTAAGTCTCAACACATTGATTATGATGATCGAATAACTCTTTCATCCTTATTACCTCCCGCAAAGAACGCTAGTTCGGTTAAGCGGTTAAAAAAATTTAAAGAAACTTCAATTTCGTTTTTATAAATAATCTTTGATGTCTTCATTCAACTGAAAAATGACATCTTCCAATTTTTCAATTTTCTTCTCAAATCGATAGAAAAGATAAATAGTGATGGCAATCGGAAATCCAAAATTACCTATTACTGTTGTCCATAATGGAACATCTACTGTACTCATGAAATATCCCCGCCTTCTTTATTAGTATTTATTTGATAAAGAAGATAGATGCGACCATTTCACAACTCCTTGAAAAAGTTTATTGAAAAAATTTGATATTTATGCATAGAACTAGGTAAGCAACGAAACAATCGCAAATACAGATGCCTTTTAATCAAAGGCACCTGCTATTTATTATATTGAAACAAGTGATTCTACTATTTTTTGATCGAAAACTGTTTTAATATAATCTGGAAGTGTCAAATAAATTAAGCCATTTCCTTCAATATTGGGAGAGTTTCCAAGCGGTACCGTCCGTTTGATTAGTTGGGCATACAATTCRGGAACGGTCAGCTCTCTTTTAAACGATGAATTCGCCATTATTTTAATTAATGCCAAGGCACCCGTTACGTGAGGGGTAGCCATTGAAGTGCCGCTTAAAGTGGCATACGTTCCGTTTAAATATGTGGACGTCACTTTTTCACCGGGTGCGACCAAATCAACTTCGTTATTGGAATTGGTAAATTCAGAGGACTCGCGCTCCATATTAACAGCCCCAACACTAATTACCTCGTTGTAACAGGCAGGATATCCAAGTTCATCCGTTGAATCTTGGCCGTCGCCTGCATTACCCGCAGCACACACTACCAAAATCTTTTGATTGACCGCTTCGATAATAGCTTCGTGAAGTTCTTTCACATCTGATGGCCCACCTAAAGACATCGAGATAATATCTACTTTTTGTTCAATTGCATAATGGATGGCATTGATGATCCAATCATATTGACCAGAACCGTTTCTTCCAAGAACCTTCAATATCAAGAGGCTTGCTTCCGGAGCAACACCAACGACACCTTGGTTATTGAGAGTTGCCGCAATCGTTCCACACACATGGGTTCCATGACCATTATTATCCTCGAATTTCTCAGGGTCTTTTTTGTAATCATTCGTAAAATTGCGCCCCCCTATGATACGTTCCTTTAAATCAGGATGGTTCGTATCACAGCCTGTATCCAAAATTGCGACGGTAATGCCTTTTCCTTTTGTTTCGTTCCACATTTCAGGGGCTTGAATGATTTCGACCCCTTTTGGAATTTCGTTCACCATGTCCAGTTGCTCTACTACGCTGTACGGTATTAATTGTACTAATTTTTCCATGTTCCCCCTCCTCAAATTATTAGTAAGCGAAATCTGGATGTATATTAATAGTATCAATTTTCTGAAAAGTAAAATAGATTCAAAGGTAGCATTAATTGGAAGAAAATAATAGGTAATTTATAACAATATTTTACTATAAATTACTATTTGGTTGTTATTTTTTAAGTTCATAGCAATAAAAAGTAATATTTGAGCAATTTTTCCCACCTCAATCTTATTTGAAATTAGGAAGTAGGGAGATTTTATCAAGTTCAACCATAGTGTGTTACCATTAATATACAAATATCACTGGCCATTAGAAACGCTGCTAAAGAAGGAGGGTAAAAAATGAAAAAGGGATGGGCAGTATTCGCTGCATTTTTTTTGATCGTCATCTTCCTCTCAGGTTGTCGGGATAAGGTGACACCGGAGGAACTATTGGCGGAATATTTGGGGCATTGGAACAATGGGGAATTCGCTGATATGTATAGCAACTATCTGAATGAAGAAACGAAAGGCATATATGGAAAGAAAGGTTTTGTGGAAAGGCAGGAAAAGCTGCAAAAAGATTTAGGTATCGAAAATGTGGAAGTAACGTATACGAAGCCAGCTAAAGATATTGAGTGGGACAGCGAGAAACCGGCAAGTTTTCCAATACAAGTAAAAATGGAAACAGTTGCTGGACCGGTTGAATTCGAGAAAACAATGACTTTGGTCCACGAAACACACGATGAGATAGAGGATTGGTTTGTGGAGTGGGATTCATCATTCATTTTTCCTGAGCTAGGAGAAAAAGATACGATAAGGATTTCAACAACGACTTTTGCACGTGGTGAAATTCTTGACCGCAACGGACTCCCGATTGCTGTGAATGGAACTGGTTATGAAATCGGAATTGTGCCAGGGAAGTTCACAGATGACGAGAAAAAAGCGGAGTTAACCGAGCTCCTCGGTACTACAGCAAAATACATTGACAGTCAGTTGAACCAGAGTTGGGTCAAGCCTGATTATTTTGTGCCGATTGCAAAAGTTTCGAACAATGACATTCCATTACTGGAAAAGCTTGCTGAAATTCCAGGCGTCACACGGAAGGAAACACCGATGCGTGAATATCCGTATGGAGAAGCACTTTCCCATTTATCTGGCTTTATCGGTGTGATTACAGCGGAACAGTTGGAAAAGCACAAAGATGAAGGGTATACAGAAAGCGACCTAATTGGCAGACAAGGGTTG